>JANPJI010000333.1:0-7735 GCA_031425425.1 Rubricoccaceae bacterium | reverse complement strand
ACGCCGACGTGCCCATGAGGCCGACGAGCTCGCCGCCGCCCTTCTTGGTCCGCTCGATGATCTCGTTCAGGCGCGCCTCCGGGATGAGGTCCGTCACCGGCTGCGTGCCGATCGTCGTGAAGCGCGGGAGAGGCGTCATCGTGTCGCCGTGGCCGCCGAGGAGCATCGCGTTGATGTCGCGGATCGAGACGCCGAGCTCCATCTTGAGGAACGTCCGGAAGCGGGCCGTGTCCAGCACGCCGGCCATGCCCATGACGCGGTTCGACGGGAAGCCGGACTCCATGTAGGCGACGTAGGTCATCACGTCGAGCGGGTTCGAGACGACGATCAGGATCGTGTTCGGCGACTGCTCGACGACCTGGCGCGTGACGGACGACACGATGTCGGCGTTGACCTTCAGCAGGTCGTCGCGGGACATGCCGGGCTTGCGCGGGAGGCCCGCCGTGATCACGGTGATGTCCGATCCGGCCGTGATGCCGTAGTCCGCGCCGCCCTCGATGACGGTGTCGAAGCCGTGGATCGGGGCCGTCTGCATGAGGTCGAGCGCCTTGCCCTTGGCGACGCCCTCGTTGATGTCGATGAGGGCGATGTGCTGGACGATGTCCATGCGGGCGACGCACTCGGCGACGGTCGCGCCGACGTTGCCGGCTCCGACGACGGTCAGTTTCATCTGGGGACTGGAAAGGTGGGAAGGGAAACCGCCGGAGAATACAGGGTGGCCCGGCCGGGAGCGCTTCCGCGCGGTCGAAGCCGGGGCGAAGACGCGCCGAGGCGCGGCCTCAGCGGGCGACGGTGAGGCGCTGGACGGCTCGGACGCCGTCGCCGGCCACGCGGACGGCGTAGACGCCCGGCGGCAGCGCCGCGGCATCGACTTCGAGCGCGGTTTCGCCGGCCCGGACCGGGCCGTCGTGGAGCACGGCGACCGTCCGGCCGAGCGCATCGAGCACGTCCACGCGGACGCTCCGGGCGGCGTCCAGCGTGAGGACGAGGCGCGCGCGTGCGCCGGTCGGGTTGGGGCCGGCGAGGCGCAGAAGGCCGCCCGAGGCGGGGCCGGGCGCGAGGGCGGTGAAGCCGCCGCCGCTGGCCGCGAACGGCCCGCCGGGGACCGACCGGAAGTCGGGGTCGAAGCCGAGGTTGCCGCCCACGACCGTCCCCGGGACGGTCACGTTCGAGAAGAACGCGGTCGCCGAGACGACGAACGCGCCGGCCGAGATCTCCCGCCCGCCGCCTGCGGCCGCCGCGTCTCGGGCGACCAGGATGGGGAAGCCGAGGTTGTCGAACGGGACGACGAACTCGAACCCGCTCGTCGCCGCGCCGTCGTTGCGGAACGCGAACGCGACGTCGGAGAGCGGCGGGGCCGAGGTGCCGTCGTTGGCCGTCGGGTCCGGCGGGCCGATGGCGACGCCGCCGTCCTGGGCCGCCGCCCCGAGGTAGTCCGCGAGGCGCATGCTGCCGTCCCCCATGTACTGCACGACGTCGAGGAAGACGCTCTGCGTGCCGCCGCCGGGGTTGAGCGCGAACGCGAGCGCGACGGGCACGTCGGCCTTGAAGGCGGGGTGCTCGGTCGCGCCGAGGTAGTGGCCCGCGCTGGGTGTCCCGCCGAGCGACGTCCCGGCGGGCGCGCCGACGCCGGCCGCGCCGGTCCACAGCGCGATTCCGTCGTTGCTGGCCGTGTTGAGGCGGCCCGTGACAGCGATCACCGCGACGCCCGTGGCGGGGTCCAGCACGGCGCGCGTCGAGGTCACGTCGATGGCGGGGCCGAAGCCGGCGTTGGCGTTCTGCTTGGTTGCGATGGTGCGGTAGGCCGCCTCGTCCGCGCGGCCGTCCACGACAACGCCGAGCGGGACGAGCGTCCCGCGGAGTTCGCCGCCCGGCGTGCCGGCCGTGGCGATCTCGACGACGGCAATGCCTGCGAGGAGGTCGGCCGTCACCCCGTCCGCGATGCCGAACGTGTTCTCGGCCGCGCCCCAGCCGCCGAAGCGCTGGTTCTCGGCGAGCCCGGCTGTCAGGTTCTGGACGACCGGCTGGCCGGCACCTCTCCGGATCCGCGACGCACTGTAGGCCGACTGGAGCCCACGGAACTGGCCCCGCACGACGAGCACGTCGGTGCCGGGGACCGGGTTGTCGGTCAGCCGCACGAACGCCATCCCGAAGCGGCTCGGGGCGGGCGGGTTGTTTTCGTAGAGGAGCGCTACGAAGTCGGTCGTCTGCGCGCGGAGCGGGGCGGCGAGACCGGTGGCGAACACGAGGGCGAGGAGCAAACGGCGCATGGACGCGGGCGGGCGGTGAGCGTCCAAGATGGGGCCGCGCAGGCTCCCGAGCAAGCCGAGAGCGCTCCAAACCCGCCGCCGCCCGGCTGGTCGCCCCGCGAGGACGCGGGACTCCCAGCTCGGACGGCTGTCTCCCCGGTTGAGGGCAGGGCGGCTACGTTCTCCGACCAACGCGCCCTTCAACCCCCACCGTCGTTCCCGCGCAGGCGGGAATCCAGGATCGGATGGCACCCTACCCGCCCCTGGATCCCCGCGTGCGCGGGGATAGACGTTGAAGGATTGGGTGAGTTAAAGAGTCCGCTCAGAACTTGGCGACTCTCCTCCGGCTCTGGCGCGCGACGCGGCGCTGTGGACTGGCGCGGCCTGCGCGCGCAGGGACGGGGGTCCTGCCGCCGGGTCAGACGCCGCGGCGCCGGTCGCGGCGGTCCTCGCGGCGGTCGCGGACGTCCTCGCGGCGGTCCACGACGTCCTCGCGCCGGTCCCGCCGGTCTTCGAGCCGGTCGAAGACCCCGCCGTCGTGGCGCGCGTCGCGACGGTCTTCACGGCGGTCTCGAACGTCTTCGCGTCGGTCGCGGACGTCCTCGCGGCGGTCCGCCACGTCCTCGCGGAGGTCGCGGACGACGCGCTGGGCGGAGGCCGGAGCGGCCGTCAGGGTGAGCGCCGCGAGAGCGGCCGTCGTCATCAGGGCAGTGCGCATCGGAGCGGGGGCTGGTGAGGCGGCAAGAGACGGCACGCGGCGCGCGGCCGTGTCACGGTTCCGCGTCGGGACGGCCGCGGTTTGGCGTGGAAGGCGTCGCAGACCTGTGGGACCCGCCCGGCGTCTCGCCCGTACCTGCGTCCATCTCTCCTCTGCACGCCGATGTCCGCTGTTCGCCACGATGCCGACGTCCACCGCTTCACGCTCGCCACCGACGTCGGCGAGGCGGTCCTCGCGTACGAGCCCCACGGCGACCGCGTCGTGTTCGCGCACACGGTCGTGCCCGAGGCGGCCGAGGGGCAGGGCGTCGGGACGCGCCTCGTGGCCGGGGCGCTGGCCGAGGCGCGCGCACTCGGCTGGACGGTCGTCCCGCAGTGCCCGTTCGTCGCGGCGTACCTGGAGGCACACCCCGCCGACCGCGACGTGCTCGCGTAGAGCCGGGCGCGGTCCGGCTCGCGGGCTCAGAACCGGAAGCGCGTGCCCCACGACACCTCGCGGACGTTGCCGAAGACGACCTCGTGCGCGTCGAGGCGGTACACGACGACGCCGGGGAACTGGACCGACGCGGCTTCTGCTGCGGGCACGGCAACGGTCGGGAGCGTGCGCGTCGTCAGGCGGACGAAGAACGACGTCCGCCGCGGCATGACCAGTTCGGCCGTCGCCTGCAGGAACCGGTTCGACGCGCTCTTCGCGATGGCGTACTCGACCGTCCGGTCGGTGCCCCGGAACGGCTGCCCGCGGACCTCGACGGTGGTCCGCTCGATGCCGGCCCCGAGCGCCACCTCGAGCCCGAACCCGCCGACGCGCGGCGTCGGTGCGACGAGTTCGGCGTAGCCGCGCAGCGCGCCCGGCGTGACGACCGCGACCTCCTCATCGGTCACTTCGGGCACGGGGCCGCTGGTGCGGGTCCACGTCGCGCCGGCGCGGACCCACGGGACGGGCCGGACGGCCACGTCCACGCCGATGTCGAGGTCGGACGGGTTGGTGAGGATGGCCGAGGTCTGGGCCGACGGGTTCTGGTTGCGGAAGAACTCGGTGTACGTCTGGTCCAGCGAGAGGCCGCCGGCCGGCCCGCCGATCAGGGCGACGCTGACCAAGCCGTACTCGCGGTGCCACCGGGCGAGGCGGCGCACCGCCAGTGCGGGCGGCGGCAGTGGCGGGAGCGCCTCGGACGAGAAGGCGGCGGTCTCGCCGGTGACGAGCCGCGGGAAGTCGAGCGGGACTCGGACCCGGAACGCAGCCTGCCGCCGGAGGTCCGGCAGACGGTCCGCATACGCTCCGGGCGTCGGCGGGCGCGGCCCGAACTGCTCGGCGACGACAGCGCCGCCGACCGCGGCGCCGACGAGCAGCGGGACCGAATCCACCCCGCCATCGAGGAGGAACGTGTTGGTGGTGGCGGCGAGGAGGCCCGCTGCGGCCCCGATGATCGACGACGTCCACGACAGCCGTTCACGCCCTGACGGCCCGCGCTGCACCTCCAGGATGTCGGCGGCTGCGATCCGGACGACGCGGGGCCGCTGCCAGTCGTACGGCTCGCCGGCGGCGTGCAGGACGAGCGCCGTATCGCTCGCGGCGAGCACGACGCCGTCGTAGAGACGGCCTCCGACGGTCACGCGCGTGATGCCGTTCCGGACATCCACGAAGGGGACCGTCACGGCCGCATCAAGGCGCGGGGTGCGGGCGGCTCCGCTGGCGCTCTGCCAGTAGGGGTTGGTAAAAGGGGTCTGGGCCTGCTCGAACGTCTCCACGTACCGGGCGACCGCCTCGGCCGCGTCGCGCTCCACGACCAGCGTCGTGTCGGGCGCGTCCGTGCGGCGCACGACCACGTTCACGCGGTCGCCGTCGCGGACGAGCGCGGCCGACGCGAACGACGGCCCGGCGGCCGGGAACAGCCCGAAGTAGTCGCGCTCGGCGCGGCTGACCTCGGGGCCGAGGCGCGCGCCGAGCGGGGCCTGGGCAGCGGCGGCCGGGATGAGGGCGAGCAGGACGCAGGCGGTGACGAACAGGCGCATCGGCGCGGGGATCGGTGAGGGGCCGTCAGGATACACAGGCTCCGATACTGGACTCCGACGGGTCCCGAGCGTCTGCCGGGCGACGGACTGACGCGCGCCAACAGCGTGATGCATCCGGCCGTTCGGCGACGTGGACAGCCGCACTGGGCCGGGTGCCGTGAGGCCGCAGGATGCGCCCTCTGGTCGCGGCGAGGTAGCATTCCGTGCCTGCACACATATGCGCCGAGGCTGGCGCGCGCGCGCCATTGTTCATTATCTTGTGGCGTGTCAAGCCGTCTCCCGGACGGCCTCTCTCTCACTACCTCCATCAGGAACCATGCGCTTTCTGTACGCACTGGCGGTCTTCGCCCTTCTCTCCACCTCGGCCGCCGCCCAGGCCCCCGCCGATCAGGTGGAAGCTGAACTCGTCGTCAACGGGTCGGACCTCATCGATGTCACGATCAACAACTTTATCGGGCCGAACGACTTCCCGGGGTCCTACTTCCCCCAGGACAGCTCGATCACGCTCTACGTCGGGGTCAGCCTGTACGCCACCGGCGGCGTCGTTTATAGCAGCCCCGGCCTGACGGGCGAGGCCGTCGTGGCCCTGAGGGCCGACGGGTCTGAGGCGCTCGGGTGCACAGGTGCGCTCCAGACCGACCCGTCCGACATCGCCAACAACATCGCGGGCAAGATCGTCCTGATCCGGCGCGGCGTCTGCTCGTTCGCGTACAAGGCGGACAACGCGCAGCGGGCCGGTGCCATCGGCGTCGTCGTCTACAACGGCTCCGACCGGAAGGGCACGCTCGATGTTATCGGCAACATGTCCGCCCCGGCGGACGCCAGGCCGATCAACATCCCGACCATCCTCGTCCCGAACGGGATCGGCCAGCCGATCGTCGACGAGATCGTCGGTGGCGGGGCCGTCACGCTCACGATCCGTGCGTATGACCCGAATGGGACCGCGACGACGGACGGCCCGGCGACGACGATCTCGGGCCTCGAAATCCGCGGTGCCAACCCGTTCGCCGTCTCGACAACGCTCCGCGTCTACACCGAGAACGTCGAGGCGGTCCGCGTGGACGTGTTCAACGTCCGCGGCCAGCAGGTCGCGACGCTGTTCGACGGCGCGGTCGCCGGTGAGCGGACGGTGACGCTCTCGTCGGCCAACTTGGCCGCAGGCGTGTACTTCGTCCGCGCGACGGGCGAGACGTTCCGCGCGCAGGAGCAGGTCACGGTCGTCCGGTAACGGCGGCCCCGCCCGCGCGCCTCGCCCTGTCAGCCCCGCTTCGCCCCGGCCCGGCTCGGGTGCCCGGGGCCGACGTGCGTCCGGGCCTTCCCCGGTCGGTGGGCTCAGGACGATACGTCCGGCGGCTCTCCACGGGCAGAGCGCGAACGCCGAGGCGCGAACGCCGGGGCATGGACGCCGAGGCACCGGGCGCGGACGCCGGGCAGACACCAGGGCGCGGACGGCGAAGTACCACGAAAACACAAAATCATTGCCATCCTGAACTTGATTCAGGATCTGCCTTTTTCGTATTTTCGTACCGTCGATCAGAAAGGCAAAAAAGACAGATCCTGAATCAAGTTCAGGATGACACATTCACAAGGGGGCGCTGGTTCAGAACGTTCCGCCTCGAACGTGACGCGGACGCCGGGGCGCGGACGCCGGGCCTACGCCGCTGGCCACGCCGTCTCGACGGACGCGGCGCAGGCGACCATCGCCTTCGCGGCGCGCGCGTGGCGGAGCACGGCGGATTTGTCCCCGGTGACGCGCAGCCGGCCCAGCATGACGGCCATGATCGGGTCCAGCGTCCCGCCGAGGATCCGGTGCCAGTCGCCGTAGGCCGCCTCGATGGCGAAGGCGGCACCCGCCTCGGCGGCGCTCGCGACAGCCCGCGCGCCGCGGCACGCGCCGCGGTGGAGGTCCAGGTAGGCCGTCCGGTCGGCGTCGAGGCGGCTCCCGTCCGCCGCCTCGCCGACCGTCGCGACGAAGCAGAGGTCGCCCTCCCACGACTCGGCCGCCTCGCGGTAGGCCGCTGAGGCGGTGAGGGCGGCGCAGACGGCCTCGGCCCAGGCGTCGGAGAAGAAAGCGGGCATCGGGGCACGGAGCGGGGGAGCGCCAAGGTAGAGGCCGGGGCACCGGCCGCGACGCCGGTAGCTTGGGGCATGTCCGACCTCTTCGACGCCGCCGCGGACGCCCGCCGCGACCGCGCGGCCCCGCTCGCCGACCGCCTCCGCCCGCGCACGCTGGACCAGTTCGTCGGCCAGGGCCACGTCCTCGGGCCGGGGACGCTGCTGCGCCGCGCCGTCGAGGCGGACCGCGTGACGAGCCTGCTCCTGTTCGGCCCGCCCGGCACGGGCAAGACCACGCTCGCCCGCATCATCGCCGGGACGACGCGCAAGCACTTCGCGTCCCTCAACGCCGTCCTCGCGGGCGTGCGGGACATCCGCGAGCAGGTCGAGGCCGCCCGCGAGCGCCTCCGCCTCCACGGCCAGGGCACCATCCTGTTCGTCGACGAGGTCCACCGCTTCAACAAGGCCCAGCAGGACGCCCTCCTGCCGCACGTCGAGAACGGGACCGTCGTGTTCGTCGGCGCGACGACCGAGAACCCGTACTTCGAGGTCAACAAGGCGCTCGTGTCACGCTCCCGCATCTTCGAGCTCCAGCCGCTGACGCAGGACGACCTCCGCACCGTCGTCCGGCAGGCGCTCGCCGACGCCGACCGCGGCTACGGCACGCGGACGGTCCGGCTGGACGACGACGCGCTCGACCA
>JANPJI010000332.1:0-6474 GCA_031425425.1 Rubricoccaceae bacterium | reverse complement strand
CGAGGCACAGACCATCTCGAACCTCTACCTCGCCATGGGCGCGGACCTCGAGATCATCCCGGTCCTGAACAAGGTGGACCTGCCCAGCGCCGAGCCCGAGGTCGTCGCGCAGTCCGTCGTGGACCTCATCGGGGGCAGCCTCGACGACGTCCTCCACGCCTCGGCCAAGACCGGGCTGGGCGTCGCGGCCGTTCTGGAGGCCATCGTCGCGCGCGTCCCGCCGCCCCAGGGCGACTCCGAGGCGCCGCTGCAGGCGCTCATCTTCGACTCCACGTTCGACACGTATCGCGGCTCGGTCGTCTACGTCCGCGTCGTGCAAGGCACGCTCAAGAAGGGCGACCCGATCACGTTCATGGCCACCGGCGCGCGCTACTACGCCGAGGAGGTCGGGCACCTCAAGATGGGCATGCAGCCCATGCCGGCGCTCTACCCCGGCGACGTCGGCTACGTCATCGGCTCCGTGAAGGACGTCCAGGACACCAAGGTCGGCGACACGATCACGCACACGCGCAAGCCCGCGAGCGAGCAGCTGCCGGGCTACCGCGACGTCAAGCCGATGGTGTTCTCGGGCATCTACCCGACCGACTCGGCGGACTTCGAGGACCTCCGGGCGGCCCTCGAACGGCTCCAGCTCAACGACGCGGCGCTCGCGTACGAGCCCGAGTCGTCGGCCGCGCTCGGCTTCGGCTTCCGCGTCGGCTTCCTGGGGATGCTCCACATGGAGGTCGTCCAGGAGCGGCTGGACCGCGAGTTCGGGCTCGACATCGTGACGACGATGCCGAACGTGCGGTACACCGTCGAGCAGCTCGACGGGACGCTGCTGGAGGTCGAGAATCCGTCCGACATGCCCCCCGTGGGCAACATCGCCCAGATCCGCGAGCCGTACGTCAAGGCCGAGATAATCGTGCCGGTCGCGTACGTCGGGACGCTGATGACGCTGTGCCAGGAGCGCCGCGGGACCTACATCACGCAGGAGTACATCACGACGGACCGCGTGAACCTGAAGTACGAGCTCCCGCTCGCCGAGATCGTCTTCGACTTCTACGACAAGCTCAAAAGCGTCTCGCGCGGCTACGCCTCGTTCGACTACGAGTTCATCGAGGAGCGCCCGTCGAAGCTCGTCAAGCTGGACGTGATGCTCAACGGCGAGACGGTCGACGCGCTGTCGACGATCGTCCACCGCGACAAGGCCTACGACATGGGCCGGCGGCTGGCGTCCAAGCTCCGCGAGCTCATCCCGCGGCAGCTCTACGACGTCGCCATCCAGGCGGCGATCGGGGTCAAGGTCATCGCCCGCGAGACGGTCAAGGCGCTCCGCAAGGACGTCACTGCCAAGTGCTACGGCGGCGACATCTCGCGCAAGCGCAAGCTCCTCGAAAAGCAGAAGGAGGGCAAGAAGCGGATGAAGCAGGTCGGGGCCGTCGAGGTCCCGCAGGAGGCCTTCCTCGCGGTCCTCTCGATGGACTGATGGGACACAGAGCTTGGGATTTGGAGTTGGCTGCGCCGGCCTGCCGTCTCGGGGTTCGGGGGGCCGGCCAGCCGCCTCTGCGGTGCCGCTTCGATTTCCCGTTTCTGCTCTGCACTCTGATCGTGGCGTTCGCGCCGCAGGCGCAAGCGCAAGGAGTGGTGGAGCTGCTCCAGCGGCAGCGCCTCGAGGCGCGCGTCGCCGAGATCGCGGCCGAACTGGGGCCGGACGTCGCGGTCCGCGCGCCGCGGCGTCTCGGCGAGGCGGACCCGTTCACGGACGCCTTCTTCGCCGTCGAGGCGCGGCGGCAGGCCGCGCGGGACAGCCTCACCGCCGCGCAGGCCGCGCAGAACCGGTTGGACAGCCTCGCAGGCCGGCCGGACCGGCTCGTCTGGGCCAAGGTCGAGCCCGACGCGCAGGGCGCGTTCCTCGCCCGTTACCGCGAGGTCTACTGGCGCGCCTCGGACCCCCGCCGCCTCGCGCTCGACACGACCGCGACGCCGCTGCTCCGCGGGCGTCTCCAGGGCGTCTTCGGGCGGCCGACGCGAAACGCCGACGCGCTCCGCCAGGTCGGCTACACGGGCAACGAGTTCGTCCAGTTCGAGTACTGGTTCGTCGTCAACGACTCGATCCCGGTGCTCCTGCTGGACCTCGACGGGCCGTTCGGGCGCGGCCTGCTGCTCGCCGGCTCCGAGGAGTTCGCCGACGTCCTGCCCGTGCTGAAGGCGAACCTCTCGGACCAGCTCTTCGCAGCGACTGGCCCAGACCCGTTTGTGGACTACTACCACTCGTTCGAGCGCGAGCAGTGGTACCGGACCGGCTACAACGGGACCGATTTCTTCACCGTCCCGATCCGCGCGCCGGGGTGGGTCCAGAGCCGCGCCGTGGACCGCTGGGTGATTCATCGATAGGGCGAGTGGCCGGGTGAACCCGCCGGGCGAGCCCGGACCTGTAGAGGAATCGGGCAGAGCCGGCTCCGCGCGCCCGGCTCCGCGCGTTGCTCGCATCCCGGCCCGCCGTGGCCCCGTAGCTTGCCGCCCTCCCGACTCCCTCGCGTGTGCCCCCGACCTCTTCCGCCCGCCCTCGCTCCACAGCCGGCCGCGACGGCCGCCGCAGGCCAGCCGCGGACGCGAAGCCGCGCCCGACCGCCCGCGAGAATGTCCGCTTCTGGATCCGGGCCATCGTCGTCATCCTGATCCTGCGCGCGTTCATCTTCGAGCCGTTCCGGATCCCGTCCGAGTCGATGGAACAGACGCTCCTCGTGGGCGACTTCCTGATCGTCTCGAAGCTCAACTACGGCGCGCGGACGCCCAACACGCTCGGCATCCCGTTCACGCAGATCTACCTGCCGGGCCTGGCGCTGCCGCAGACGCGCCTGCCGGGCTTCTCGGAGCCGCAGCGCGGCGACGTGGTCGTGTTCAACTACCCCGCGGCGCAGGATGTCGAGCGCGGCGCGATCGCCGAGGACGTGCCCGTCGAGCGCCGCGCGCCGTACATCAAGCGCCTCGTGGGTGTGCCCGGCGACACGCTCGCCGTGCTCGACAAGGTGCTCCACATCGACGGCCGGCCCGTCCCGCTCGCGGCGACGATGAAGCAGCGCTGGCGCGTGACCATGACGGGCACGGCGGCGCTGCCCGAGTCGGTCTACGCGGACCTCGGGGCGGACCTCTTCGGCTCCGGCTTCCCGGACTCGACGGGCGTCGTCTCGTCCGACATCGCCGCGACGCCCGGAGCCGCCCGCACGCTCGACGCGCGCCCCGACGTCGCGAGCGTTGTGCCGTTCGTACTCCCGCTCGGCGTGCCGCAGATGATGGTCTACCCGCAGGGCAGCGGCTGGAATGCCGACCAGTACGGCCCGGTCGTGATCCCCGGCCGCGGCATGACGGTCCCGCTCACGTCGGCGACGTGGCCGGTCTACGAGGAGGTCATCCGGCGCTACGAGGGCCACACGACGGGCCTCGGCACGGGCAACACGTTTCTCGTGGACGGGCGCGCGGCGACGACCTACACGTTCGCGCAGAACTACTACTTCGCGATGGGCGACAGCCGCGACAACTCGGTCGACGGCCGCTTCTGGGGGTTCGTCCCCGAGAGCCACGTCGTCGGGCGGGCGCTGTTCACGTTCCTCTCGTTCAAGGGCTCGTTCCCGTTCGTCCGGCTGGAGCGGTTCTTCCGGCCGATCCCGTGAGGCGAGCGGGGAGCCGGCAGCGGCGAGCGGGTGGGACTCGCCCCGCGGTGTGGCTGTGCGGTCCACGACGGGCCAGGCCGGCAGCGCAGTGGCATGGCCGATGCGGCGCGGGTCGAGGCGCCCCGTCCCCTACTGCAAGGCGTCCAGGTTTTGCCAGTTCCCCTACAACCTGTCATCCTGAGCGCAGCGAAGGATCTCGACGCCACCGGTCCGCCTGTCGCAGCCGGTTCAGCAAGTATTGGGGCGTCGTGTCGAGATCCTTCGCGGGGCTCAGGATGACAATTCTGCCTGCCGGCCGCGCACTCCGGACGACTGGAGGAGAACGCAACGGCCTCACCTCTCCGGTCGTGAGAGGGACAGGATGAGAGAAAGGACGGTGCAGGACGCCCCCGAGACTCTGCTGCTGCCCGAAAGGGCGGCGTCGCTCGTCGCGGCCGAGTCCGCCGTCGAGGCGATTCGCACGGAGCCGCTCCAGCGTCCAGGTGCCGGGTGGATGTACGCGCGCGTCATCGGCGGGGCCGTGCTCGCGGCGATCCTGCTGCGGGCGTTCGTGTTCGAGGCCTACCGGATCCCGTCCGAGTCGATGGAGGACACCCTCCTGATCGGCGACTTCGTGTTCGTCTCGAAGCTGGCGTACGGGCCGACCGTGTGGGGCCGCCACCTGCCGGGGCTCGGCGTGCCCGCGCGCGGTGAGGTGGCCGTTTTCCACTACCCGCCGGGACTGGAGCCACGCGTCGCAGACCGAATGCCGTACATCAAGCGGGTCGTCGGGCTGCCTGGCGATACCGTCGCGGTCGCCTCGAAGCGCGTCGTCGTCAACGGCGAGGCGCTCGTCTCGCCGCCGCTCGGACGGCGGTTCTGGGCATTCCGGACGGACGGTCCGCCTCCTTCGCCCGAGGCGCTCGCCGCGATCGGCGTGGACGCCGCTCCGGAGCGCCTTGGCCCCGGCGCGTGGATCCTCGACGCCGCGCCCGCCGCGGCCGAGCGCCTCGCTGCGGCCGAGGGCGTCCTGGACGTCCGCGTGTACCTCCGGCCTCCGGGCGACGGCAGCGCCGCGTTCCCGATCTCGCAGCGCTACAGCCTCGACGACTACGGCCCGGTCGTCGTCCCGCGCCGCGGCGCGACGGTGCCGCTCACCGACCTCTCGTACGGGCTCTACCGGGTCGCGATCGAGCGCGACGAGGGCCACCGCTTGGAGCGGACTGCGACCGGCTTCGCCGTCGACGGCCGGCCGGCCGCGACGTACACGTTCGAGCAGGACTACCTCTTCGTCCTCGGCGACCACCGCGACGACTCGGCGGACAGCCGCACGTGGGGCTTCGTCCCGACGGGCCACCTCATCGGGCGCGCCTCGCTCGTGTACTTCTCGTGGGACGATGCGGCGCGGCGCGTCCGCTGGGGCCGCATCGGGAGGCCGGTCCGGTAGAGCGGGCTCAGTGCGCAGGAAGGGCGGCCGCGACCTCGGAGTCAGCCGGCTGGCCCTCTGCGGCCCCGAGCTGCGTCCCGCGGCCCGCCGACTCCCCGAAGGTCCGGCGCAGCGGGATCGACGGCACGAACAGCGTCGCGATCCAGCCAACGAGCACGAACCCGAACGAGAGCGTGTACATGTTGCGCGTCGCCGCCGCGAACGCCTCGCGCGCGGCGGGGGAGAGGGGGCCTGAGTCTGCCGCAGCCTCCGACGTGCGCCCGGCGAGGTCGGCGAGCGCCTCGGGGCCGAGGTGCGTCAGCAGCGTCGCGGCGAGAATCGCGCCGAGGGCGGCCGCCCCGACGGCTCCGCCGATCTGGCGGAAGAACTGCGTGAGGCTCGTCGCCTGCCCCAGGCTCCGCACGTCGACCGCGTTCTGGACGGCGAGCGTGAACAGCGGCAGGCTCGGGCCCACGCCGAGTCCGCAGAGGACCGTGTAGGCCGTGACCTCGCCGATGCCCGTCGCCGTCGTGACCCGGCTTAGCAGGAACATGCCGACGGCGAGCACGAGCCCGCCGCCGACCATGAACGGCGTGTAGCGGCCGAACCGCGAGACGAGCTGCCCGCTGACGGTCGACCCGAACACGATCCCCATCGAGAGCGGGATCAGCGCGAGGCCCGCCTGCGTCGCCGAGACGCCGATCACGTTGACGAAGAACAGGGGCAAGAACACGATGAGCCCGATGAATGCGGCCCCGTAGAAGAAGACGGCGACGGCGGAGGCAGAGAAGATCCGCAGGCGGAACAGGCCGAGGTCGAGCAGCGGGTCGGACGCGCGGTGCGTGCGCCACACGAACAGCCCCAGCGCGGCGGCGGCTCCGGCGAGCAGGCTGAGCGTCACCGGCGACGCCCACGGGAACGCTCGTCGGTCGAGTTGGAGCGCGAGCACGAACGGGACCAGCCCGCCGAGCAGCAGCACCGCTGCGAGGACGTCGATGCGCCCGCGCGAGGGCGGCAGGAGCGGCGGCATCCGCCGGAGCACGAACCACAGCGCGACGGCCCCGAACGGGAGGTTGACGTAGAACACCCACCGCCAGCCCTCGATGCCGGGCACGAGCGCATCGCCATGGTCCGCGAGGAGCCCACCGACGAGCGGGCCGAGCACGCTCGCAATCCCGAACGTCGCCCCGACGAACCCCTGGTACTTGCCGCGCTCACGCGGCGGGAACAGGTCCGCGATGACGATGAAGGCCATCGCGAACAGGCCCGCCCCGCCGATGCCCTGAATCGCGCGGGCCACGATGAGCTGGTTCATGCCGTCGCCGACGAGCGGGAGCTGGCCGAACTCGCCGGCCAGCCCGCACAGGAACGATCCGGCGAGAAACAGCAGGATCGCCCAGAGCTCGATGAGCCTCC
>JANPJI010000331.1:0-4659 GCA_031425425.1 Rubricoccaceae bacterium | reverse complement strand
AGACGCGCGCGCGCGGGGCGGCCTCGATGGCGAGGTGTACGTCGACCGCGACACGGCCGAGGAGCGCGCCCCCGAGTTCGGGACCACGTTCGCTGTCGAGGCGCTGCGCTACGTCGCCCACGGCGTGCTCCACCTCGCCGGCCACGACGACGCAACGGACGCCCAGCGCGCCGCGATGCGCACCCTCGAAGACCGCGCCCTCGCCGAGGCGGGGCTCGGCGTCTAGGCGCTCTTCAGCAGCGGATCGACCACGCGCTTCACGTGGGTCGCTGTCTGCATGAGGTAGTAGTGGATGCCTGGCACGCCGGCCGCGAGCAACTCGTCGGACTGCTGCCGCGCCCACGCCACGCCGACGTCCGCGACGTGCTCGGTCTTCGCCGCCTCGACTTCCGCCGCGAGCGCCTCGGGGATCTCCGTCTGGAACGCCTTCGGCAGCGCGTGGAGCTGGTTCTTGGACGTGAGCACCTTCAGGCCCGGCACGATCGGGACCGTGATGCCGACCGCCCGGCACCGCTCGACGTAGTCGAAGAAGTGCGCGTTGTCGAAAAACATCTGCGTCACGACGTAGTCCGCGCCCGCGTCCACCTTGCGCTTCAGGTTGAGGACGTCCCACGTCTTGTTGGGCGCGTCGCCGTGCTTCTCGGGGTACCCGCCGACGCCGACGCAGAAGTCCGTCGGGTCGGCGTCGAGGAGGTCTTCGAGGTAGCACCCGCGGTTCATCGAGACGATCTGGCGGACAAGGTCGCCGGCGTACTCGTTCACCGAGCGGTCGGCGCGGTCGCCCTTGGCCGTCGCCTTGTCGTCGCCGCGGACGGCGAGCACGTTGTGGATACCGAGGTAGTGGAGCTCGATCAGCGCGTCCTCGGTCTCCTCGCGCGTGAACCCGCGGCAGAGCACGTGCGGCACGGCGTCGATGCCGAACCGGTGCTGGATGGCCGCGCACAGCCCGATCGTGCCCGGCCGCTTGCGCTTGGTCTGCTTGCGGACCGTCCCGTCCTTGAGCTCCTCGTACGAGGCCTCGGCCGAGTGACTCGTGACGTCGATGAACGGCGGGCGGAACGGAACGAGGTCGTGGACGAGGTCGAGGATGCTCGCAACCGACCCGCCGCGGCGCGGCGGGATGATCTCGAACGAGACAAGCGGGCCGTCCGCGCGGTCGTAGTGCTCGGTGACTTTCACGGGTCTGGTCAGTTGCGACGCGCCCACAGCGCCTCGGTGATGGCCTCGGCGCGCGCCTCGGGCTCCGCTTCGGACGCCGCGACGGTGGGCGGGAACGCCGGGGCCGGCCGGCGGCGCTGCTCGGCGACGATCTCGCGCAGGCGGACCGGCGTGGCCTCCCCGCGCCGCCGCGCCCGCATCGTGCGGTCGAGAGGGAGCGGTGCCTCCGGGTAGAGAATGCGGACGGCCGGGATCACGGCCCAGACCCCCAGCAGGAGAATCAGTGGGAACGCGAACAGGAACAGGCCGGTCTCGATCGCCGCGACGGGCGGGGCCGGCAGGACAAGCGCGAGAGGCGGCATGGCGACCCTGCGAGAGTTAGTTGGTGGGACCGGCGGCCGGTGCCCCACTGAGCGCCTGCGTCCCGTCCGCACTGTTCGCGCCGACGGCCGGCTGCGGCGCGCCAAGGGCCGTCGATGCGCCGTCGGTGCCGCCGAAGAGGAGCGAGTCCGGGCGCTCGACGAGCGGCGCGGCGTCGTAGGCGGCCTGGATCGAGTCCTGCTGGGCCGCCGCCGCGAGCACCTCCGCCTCTTCAATGTCGACGGGCACGGCTGCGAGTTCCTCGAACGTGTTCCGGAAGCGGAAGTCCAGGAACGTGAACGAGAAGAAGATCAGCAGGAAGACGAGCGTTCCGAGGAAGACGAGGCGGTACGTCGGGCTGTCGTGCTTGAGGCCCATGAAGTTGGACACGACGAAGTACGCCTTCACCGAGGCGATCGCGAGCGCGAGCGGGACGCTCAGCCACCCGAACTCCACCTTCGGCATCGGGAAGCGGGTCCCGAAAAAGTCGCCGTAGCCGCGCTCCATCAGCGCGAGCACGACCGTGAGCAGCGTCAGGCTGCACAGGATCGCGAACGTGACCTTGAGCATCCTGTCCGAGAAGACGTGATGCGCGCCGTGGCCGGTATGCTCGGTGTGGCCGTCGGAGTGGGTTGCCATGCGAGGTCAGGGGAAGGGGAACCAGGGACTGGGAAACAGGCAAACTGTGCATCGAATCTGCCAGTCGCCACTCCCTATTTCCTGTTTCCTCAAATCAGGTACATCAGCGGGAAGACAAAAATCCAGATAATGTCGACGACGTGCCAGTACAGGCCGACGTTTTCGACCGGCGTGTACCACACGCTCGTGTACTTGTCGCCCTTGCGCGCCTTCCACGCCAGGATGCCGATGGCGATGATCCCGATGATGATGTGGATCGCATGGATGCCCGTCATCATGTAGTAGATCGAGAAGAAGAGGCCGGCGCGGCGGTTGTCGAAGATGCGCCCCTCGCGGCCGTGCGCTCCGGCCTCGGCGTGCTCCCCGGCTGCCGCGTGCTCCTCACCAGACGCTTCTCCACCGGCCTGATCTCCGCCAATGCCCTCCGAGGCCGACTCGGGCTCTCGGGGCGCGACCGCCGTGGCGTCTGCTGCGTCCGTCGCGCCGACCGTCTCCCCTGCGGCCGGGGCCGTCTCGCCGGCGGCGTCGGTGGGCACGTCCTCGTTCGACACCGGGGCGTCTTCGAGCACCACGCTCGGTTCGAGTGCCGCGGCCCCCGAGAGCTGGCTCACCGTCTGAACGTCGTCGTTGAGTTCGAAGTTGTAGCCGGGGAAGATGCCGATGCTGAATTTGTGCTCGTACTCGAAGTATTTGACGACGAGGAATCCAGCCGCTAGTGCGATCGTCGCGATGAGGTTCCGGAAGAGGACCTTCTGATTGTCCATCTGCGCACCGCGAATCGCCCACGCCATCGTGAGCGAGCTCAGCAGCAGAACGAGCGTGTTGAGCGCCCCGAGGACGGTGTCCAGCTGGAGGCTCGCCTCCTTGTACAGCTCCGGGTACTGGACGCGGTAGATCGCGTAGGCGACGAACATGCCTCCGAAGAGCAGGATCTCAGTCGACAGGAAGAGCCACATGCCGAGCTTCGAGGCGTCGAACTGCTGCTCGGCCGAGACGAAGTGGTGCTGCAGGTGGGCCGGGTGCATCTTCCCGTCGTGCCCGACGAGCATCAGGTCGCCGCCGTGGCCGTCGCCGCCAGCGTGGTCGTCGTGGCCGCCAGTGGCCGCGTCGTAAGCCGCGCCGTGCGGGTCGTCGACGGTGAGGGTCGGAGTCGCCATAGGAAACGTCGGGAGAGGCTGGAAGCCAGCGTACGCGCGCCGGCCGTCAGGCTAGGCGAGTGGGGTGGGACCTGTCGTGCCGTCGTCGACGGACGAGTCCTCCTGCGGGGCGCCGACCTCGACGTTCGGGATCGGGGCGACGCCGTGCGCCTGCGAGTGGCCGTCGCCCGAGGCGCCGTCACCGGCGTGTGTGCCGAAAAGGACCTCGAAGTCGTACGGGCCGTGCGTCACGAGCGGCGTCCGGTGGAAGTTGTGCGGGTCCGGCGGGGACGTGCACTGCGCCCATTCGAGTGTGACCGCGCCCCAGGGGTTGCCCGGCGCAAGCTTGCCGCGCTTCGTGAGCGACATCAGCCCGTTGACGAGCACGCACAGCAGGCCGACGGCCAGCACCCACGAGCCCATCGTGGACACCTGGTGCAGCGGCTGGAGCCACGGCATGTCCGGGTAGTCGTAGTAGCGCCGCGGCATTCCCTGGCTGCCGATGATGAACTGGATGAAGAACGTCATGTTGAAGCCGACGAACACCAGCAGCGCCGAGACCTTGCCGAGCGTCTCGTTGTAGAGCCGGCCCGTCATCTTGGGCCACCAGTAGTGCAGTCCGCCGAGGAACGCGATCACCGTCCCGCCCATCATCACGTAGTGGAAGTGGGCGACGACGAAGTACGTGTCGTGGAGGTGGATGTCCACGGCGAGTGCACCGACCATGATGCCCGTCACGCCGCCGATGGTGAACAGGAACAGGAACGAGAGCGCGTAGAGCATCGGCGTGGCGAGCCACACCGAGCCGCGGTACATCGTCCACACCCAGTTGAAGACCTTGATGCCAGACGGGATGCCGATCAGGAACGTGATCAGCGAGAACACGACGCTGGAGACGGGGCTCTGGCCGGACGTGAACATGTGGTGCCCCCACACGAGGAAGCCCAGCAGCGCGATCGCCACCGACGATAGCGCGACGGCACGGTAGCCGTAGACCCTCTGCCGGCTAAAGGTGCCCATCAGCTCCGAGATCACCCCGAAGGCGGGCAAGATCATGATGTAGACCGCCGGGTGGCTGTAGAACCAGAAGAAGTGCTGGAACAGCACCGGGTCCCCGCCGAGGGCCGGGTCGAAGATGCCGATGCCGAGCAGGCGCTCCATCGTCAGCAGGACGAGCGTGATGCCGATCACGGGCGTCGCGAGACTCTGCACGATGCTCGTCGCGTAGATGGACCACAGGAAGAGCGGCATCCGGTTCCAGGTCATCCCCGGCGCGCGCATCTTGTGGATCGTCACGATGAAGTTGAGCCCGGTCAGGATGGACGAGAAGCCCATGATGAACGCGCCCAGCGCCACCGCGATGACG
>JANPJI010000330.1:0-2137 GCA_031425425.1 Rubricoccaceae bacterium | reverse complement strand
GCGGCGCCGCCGCTCGAGGAGGACCCGCTCGAGCTCGACGAGCCGTCTCCGTCTCCGTCTCCGTCTCCGTCTCCGTCTCCGTCTCCGTTTCCGTCTCCGTCTCCGTCTCCGTCCCCATCGCCATCGCCGTCGCCGTCGCCGTCGCCGTCGCCGTCGGACGACGTCGTGGCCCCGCCGTCGTCGGCGCCAGTGGAGACCTCGGCGCCGCGGGACACCGTGGAGAGGGCGGCGACGGCCGCGAAGAGGGCGAGGACGCGAGGGATGGTGAGGGCGTTCATTGTGTCTCCGGCAGGTTGGTCATGGGAAGCGAGAGCTCGCCGACGAGGCGCAGGCGCAGGTCGTCACGTTCGGGCAGCGCATCAGCCGCGGCGTCGCCGTGGATCGCTCCCTCTGCGGCGACGTAGGCGGCGAGGGGCGGGGCGATCCGGGCGCCGATGGCGCCGATGATCGTCGTCACCACGTCCTGTTGGACGTCCAGATCGCGCATGAGCACGGCCACGTTCGTGGCGACGATGAGCCGCGGCACGGCCGGGATCTCGGCGACCTTCACGAACCCCTCGAGCGCGATCGCCGAGCGATCGCCGTCGTCCGCCACGCCGTGCGCCCAGGTGAAGACGCCACCCGCGCGAAACCAGGCGCCGTTCCAGACCAGACCGCCAGTCAGCCGGTCCGAGCGCGCCAGCCCCACGCCGCGCGACCCGGCGGTGTAGGAGGCCAGCACGCCGAACGCGCGCGCGTCCTCCAGCGGGACGGGGTGGATCTCGGCCGCGATCTCCACGTTCTTGCCGCGGTTCAGCTCGCGCCGCGCGTACCCGTCGCCATTGGCAGCCTCGACGCCGACCCAGCCCCATCGATCAGGAAGGTGGGCCCGGACCGAGGCGCCGAGATCGGCCGGCGAGAGGAAGCCGGCCCGCTCCACGGCGGTGGGAGCGATCGCACGAAGCGCCCAGCTCTGCTCGATGGCAGGGAGGACCAGGGTCGGCACCAGCCCCGCACGCACCTCGAGCACGTCCCACGCTTTCACGCCGAGCCACGCATCGCGGAAGCGAGCGACCAGGCTGTCGCCGGCGACGCCGAGCAGCGCGCCCTCGCTCGACGAGCGCACCGCCTCCAGCACCACGCGCCCCCGCGCTGCCTCCCACGCGACGCCCGTGCCCAGGTGCGCACGGGGCAGGTCGAACACGTGGAACCAGTCGGCCTCCCCCGCAGCGTCGTGTCGGAGCGAGAAGGCGTACTCCGCGTAGACGGTCACCACCGGCTGGAATGTCGGCCCCTCGGCCTCGGCCGGCGGCACCGCCGCGACCTCCGCCGTGCGAGCCTCGACGGCCTCCGGCGGCTTCGGCGGCGCCGTGGGAGCGGCCGCCACCTCCGGTACGGCCGCGGGGACCGGCTCCGGCGCGGGCGCGGGCACAGGCGTGGGCGCCGGCTCGGGATCCGGCGTCGGCTCGGGCTGGGCGTGAGCACGCCCGGCGAGCAGCAGCATCGCCATCACCACCGCGCCGACACCGACCGCACGCCTCATTCGTCCACCCCGAAGATCGCGCGCTCCTCTGGATCGAGCGCATCCGCCCGATCGCGCCGGAAACCGAGGAGGGGCCCCTCCTCCTCGAGCGCGGCCGCGAAGAGAGCGCGATCGCTGTCGACTCGATCGGCCCAGGCGATGGCGACGCGTGAAGTCTCGTCGGCGAGGGCGTCTCGACGATCACCGAGGGCGACGGCGATCGCCGGCACCGTCCCCGCAGACCCGGCGTGTACGCGGGCGAGCAGGGTGCCGAGCGCCGTGCCCAGCTCGATCAGCGCCTCCTCCGTGCCCAGCTCCTCCACCAGGCGGGCGACGCGCAGCGTCTTGTGCGCCTCGCGCTCCGCACGCACCTGGACGGGCAGACCGCGCAGCATCGCGTGACCCCACAGAGGCTCGGCGTCGGGGCGCAGCCACGCCGCCCGCGCAGCGCGCACCGCGCGCTCCGCCGGGGACACGTCGGCGCTCACGCCCGGCGGCACGAACGCCGGCGCGTTCGGATCCGGGACCTCCTTCACTTCCAGGATGACGTCGTCCGCGTCGTCATCGGAGGCTCCTTCGACCAGGACCAGGAAGCGGACGCGGGCGCGGCTCGCGACGCCGGTGCCGACCTCGCGC
>JANPJI010000329.1:0-2354 GCA_031425425.1 Rubricoccaceae bacterium | reverse complement strand
CGACCTGCTCGCGGCGGCCCTCGGCGGGCTCTACCGGGCGTCCGGCCGCGGCGAGGCGGGACAGCGCGTGCTCATCGAGGCCGGCCGCGCCCTCGCGCGCCTGCTGGACGACGACCACGAGCGCCTCCAGTCCATCCTCCGGCGCGTCAGCTAGCCGCGTCGGCTGACCTGCGCGGGCTAAAAGATGACCCCGACGCGGGCGGCGAGCGCGACCGTCGTCTCGTCCTGCCCCACGAGCAGGCTCGGGTCGAACTCGAAATAGAGCGACGTGTCGCGGAGCGGGATCGCCGTGCCGACGCCGAGGTGGAGGGTGGGTCCACCGCCGCCGCCTTCGAGCGGGATGAACCCGCCGAAGCCGCCGAGGACGTAGCGGATCGACCCGCGGCCCGGGAGCGTCACGATGACCGATGTCTGGGGATTAAGCATGTAGCGCGCGTCCGTCGAGCCTTCCCACAGGTTTGCTAGCAGGCCGATGTCGGCCGCGACCGAGAGGTCCGCGTTGACCGGCAGCGCGGCGCGCCCGCGGATGCCCACGGCGATGCCCTCGGGGAGCAGGTTCTGGCCGGGCAGCGCGCCCACGACGTCGAAGCCGACGCCGAACCGGGGCGGGGCCGCGCCCTGTGCCCGCGGCGCGGCGGCACCGGCGAGAAGGCCGACAAGAACGGCCGAGACGAGGCGGCGCTGGAGCGGGAACATGGCTGCGGGGGAGGGGTGACGGGGCTTCGTAGCTTTCCTACCGTGCCGCCGCCGTCGCCCGGCCGGTCACGCCTCCCGAGTATACCGCGCCCCCGATGGACCACCCGACAGCCGCTCCCGCCACGTCTGATTCCCGCCTTTCCGCAGGCGACGGCGCTCCCGCCGCCCTCTTCGACGTGACGCGCCAGTCCGGCGACCCGGACGACTTCCTCGCGCTCGGGACGGCCCCGCACGGCGTCACAAACGGGACGTACGATCCTGCCGCGTTCACCGCGTTGGACTTCTACCGCATCGACGATCTCCTGACGGCGGAAGAGAAGGCGTTCCGCGACGAGATCCGGGCGGTTGTCACGGCCGAGGTGCTCCCGGTCATCGAGCAGCACGCCCAGGCGCTCGTCTTCCCCCGCGACGCCGCCCGCGCGCTCGCCGCGGTCGGTGCGGTCGGGCCGACGATCCCGACGGAGTACGGCGGGCGCGGGATGTCGTCGGTCGCGTACGGCCTCGCGATGCAAGAGGTTGAGCGGGCGGACTCCGGGCTGCGCTCGTTCTGCTCCGTCATGGGCTCGCTCGTGATGTACCCGATCTACACCTACGGCTCCGAGGAGCAGAAGCGCCGCTGGCTGCCGCGCCTCGCGACGGCCGAGGCCGTGGGCTGCTTCGCGCTCACCGAGCCCAACGTCGGGTCGGACCCCGGCGCGATGACGACGCGGGCTGTCCGCGACGGCGACTCGTTCGTGATCACCGGCCACAAGCGCTGGAGCACGAACGCGAGCGATGCCGACGTGGCGGTCGTGTGGGCGAAAGACGACGCGGGCGACGTCCGCGGCTTCCTCGTCGAGACGCACCTGCCGGGCTTCTCGGCCCCGCGCATCGGCGACAAGTGGAGCCTCCGCGCCGCCGTCACGTCGGAGGTCGTCCTGGACGACGTACGGGTCCCGGCGGACGCGATGTTGCCGGGCGTGAAGGGCCTCAAGGGGCCGCTCTCGTGCCTCACGCAGGCGCGCTACGGCATCGCGTGGGGCGTCCTCGGCGCGGCGATGTCGTGCTACGACGCGGCGATCCAGCACACCACGACGCGCGAGCAGTTCGGGCGGCCCATCGCGGGCTTCCAGCTCGTCCAGAACAAGATTGCGGACATGCTCGCCGACATCACGCGGGCGCAGCTCGTCGCGTGGCGCCTCGGGCGGATGAAGGACGAGGGCACGATGCGCCCGGCCCACGTGTCGCTCGCCAAGCGCGACAACGTCCGCACGGCGCTGAGCGTGGCGCGGACGAGCCGGCAGCTTCTCGGCGGGAACGGCGTCCTCGGCGTGTACCCGGTGATGCGGCACATGGCCAACCTGGAGTCCGTCGTGACCTACGAGGGGACGGACGAGGTGCACACGCTCGTGCTGGGGCAGGAGGCGACGGGGCTGAACGCGTTCGGCGGCTGAGAGGCCGTCCCCGCCGGCCGAGGCGCTGACGCCCGACCTACCTTGGCCGACGGTGCCGGTCGCGGCTCGCTCCTTGGGAGGCGCGCCGCGACCGGATCGGTTCTTCCTGCCCCGCGCGACCATGCAACGACTCGACCGGTACAGGCACGTCGCGGCGGCCGCGTCGCTCGCGGTTGCCGTGGCGTCCGTAGCAACGGCGCAGACGTTCCCTGGCCCCGGCGAAGG
>JANPJI010000328.1:0-4621 GCA_031425425.1 Rubricoccaceae bacterium | reverse complement strand
CAACCGGAAGCTCGTCGGCGCTGGCCTCGCGTACACCCGCATCGTCGACCGCTACGGCGTCGAGGTGACGTCGGCCCGGCAGATCAACGAGGGCACGTCGACGACGACCGGCCTGGACCGGCTCTGCTCGGCGGCGCTGTTCGAGGCGGGCACGTTCGGCCTCGTCGACACCATCTACTTCACCGGCGAAGAGACCAGCGACGGCCAGATGACGGCGCTCGACACGGCGACGGGCGTGCTCTACGTCGTCCCGATGGCGGGCCGCGCCCAGTTCGAGAGCATCACGATGCTCGACAGCGCCCCGGGCACGGTGGCGTTCCTCATCGGCGACGACACGGCCGGTGCCCCGTTCTACCTCTACGTCGGGACCAAGAACGCGCGCGGCGACGGCTCCTTCCTCGACCGCAACGGGCTCGCCAGCGGGTCGCTCTATGCGTGGGTGGCCAACAGCGGCGAGACCACGCCGGCCCAGTTCTTCGGGACCGGCGCCTCGCGGACGGGCCGCTTCGTGGCGGTCCCGCACTTCGACCCGGCTCGCGCAGGCACGGTGGGCTACGACGCCGCCGGCTACGCCAGCCAGGCCACGCAGACGGCCCTCGCCCTCGCGGCCGGTGCCTTCCGCTTCTCGCGTCCCGAGGACCTCGCGACCGACCCGGCCAACGGCACGCGCGCGATCTTCGCCTCGACGGGCCGAACCGACTTCTCCGATACCTGGGGCACGACCTACGTGATCGACGTGGCCCTCGGGGCGGCTCCGACGGGCACGATCCGGATCGCCTACGACGGCGACGACGCCGGTGCCGGCCAGTTCGCCAGCCCAGACCTCGGCCTCCGCAGCCCCGACAACCTCGACTGGGCCGACGACGGCTTCGCCTACCTCCAGGAGGATCGCTCGACGCCGCCCGGCCTGTTCGGCGCCGTGAGCCGAGTCGAGGCGTCGATCTGGCAGATGGCCCCGGCGACGGGCGCCCTCGCCCGCGTCGCCGTCGTCGACCGCTCGGCCGTCCCGGCCGGCCAGACCGACACGGCCCCGGCCGACTTCGGCAACTGGGAGACGTCGGGGATCATCGACGTCACGGGCCTCTTCCGGACGATCCCCGGCGAGCGGCTCTTCCTGATCGACGTGCAGGCGCACAGCCTCCGCGGCGGCCCCATCGCGACGTTCAACCTCGTCGAGGGCGGCCAGCTCCTGTTCCTCGCGACGCGGACGGCACCGGGCCAGCAGCGCCGTGGCACGTCGGGCGCGTCGCTGAGCGCCCCGACGGGCGCGACGCTCCTCGCGCCGTCGCCCAACCCGACGTCGGGCACAACGGCCGTGGATTTCGAGCTCGCCGAGGCCGCCGAGGTCTCCGTCGAGGTCGTCGACGCGCTCGGCCGCCGCGTGGCGCTCCTGCAGGACGGCTTCGCCGAGGCCGGCACGCACCGCGCGACGCTCGACACATCGTCGCTGCCGGCGGGCGTCTACGTGGTCCGGCTCCAGGCCGGCGCGCAGCAGGCGACCCACCGCCTGACGGTGGTCCGCTAGACCCCCCATTCGGGACAGACCGGAGAGGCCGGCGCTACGTGGCGCCGGCCTCTCCGCGTTACCGGGCCGTACTGACGGAGCGCCTCGGCGCGCGGCCGAACGTGGCCTCCAGGTCCGCCGGGTCCGGCACGACGGTGTCCAGCACGCGGGCGGACGAGAGCACGCCCGGCATCCCCGCGCCGGGGTGCGTCCCGGCCCCGACGAGGAACAGGCCGTCGACGTCCTCGGAGCGGTTGTGCGGGCGCATGTAGGCGCTCTGCATCAGCGTCGGCTCGAACGAGAACGCGTTGCCCTTGAGCGCGAGGTAGTCGTCGTAGAAGCCCTGCGGGTCGAGCGTGACGCTCGCCGTGAGGTGCGCGCCGAGGCCCGGCAGGACGGTCGCCGCGAGGTGGTCCTCGATGGCCTGCCGGTACGTCTCGCGCGTCGCCTCCCAGTCCGTGCCCGAGTCGAGGTGTGGGACGGGCGCGAGGACGTAGAACGCGTCGTGGCCCGCGGGTGCCATGCTCGGGTCCGTGGCCGTGGGGCGGTGGAGGTAGAGCGAGAAGTCGTCCGCGAGGTGCTTGTTGTGGAAGATGTCGTCCAGGAGCTTCTTGTAGCGCGGCCCGAGCAGGATCGTGTGGTGGGCGACGTCCTCGTACTGCCGGTCCGTGCCGAAGTACCACACGAAGAGGCTCATCGAGAGCTTGGCCTTCTCGACCTTCCGGTCGGTCCACGTGCTGCGGTGCTCCGGGGCGACGAGGTGGCGGTAGGTCCACGCCGCGTCGGCGTTCGAGACCACGAGGTCGGCGTCGATCGTCTCGCCGGACTCCGCGCCGGGCCGCGGCGCGAGGCGGACGCCCGTCGCGCGGGGCTTGCGGCCCGGCCGCGCCTCCGCCGTGATCTGCTCGACGGTCGCGTTGAGGCGGACCTCGCCGCCGAGGCGCTCGATCAGGCCGACGATGCCGCGGACCATCGCGCCGGTCCCGCCCATCGCGTACCACACGCCCCAGTGCCGCTCCAGGTACGCGATGAGCGCGTAGATGGACGTCGTCGAGAACGGGTTGCCGCCCACGAGCAGCGGGTGGAACGAGAACACCTGCCGCAGGCGGCGGTCCTTGATGTACTTCGCGACGAGCCCGTAGACCGTTCGGTGGCTCTCCAGGGCGACCATCGACGGGACGATCTTCGCCATGTCCGTGACCTTACCGAAGGGAACGTGGCCGAGTTCGAGGAAGCCCGTCTCGAAGATCTGCTCGCTCTTGGCGAGGAAGCGCTCGTAGCCCGCCACGTCGTCCGGATTGAAGCGCGCGATCTGCTCGCGCATCTCGTCGGCGTCGCCGGTGTACTCGAACGTCTCGCCGTCGTCGAAGCGGATGCGGTAGAACGGGCTCACAGGCACGACCTCGACGTGGTCCTCGCGGCGTTCGCCGGCGATCGTCCACAGCTCGTCGAACAGGAACGGGGCCGTGATGAGCGTCGGGCCGCCGTCGAAGGTGTAGCCGGCCTTCTTGAAGACGCGCGCGCGCCCGCCGGGCTGGTCCAGGCGGTCCACGACGGTCACGCGGTAGCCGCGGACCAGGAGGCGGACGGCCGCAGCGAGCCCCCCAAACCCGGCTCCAACGACGACGGCATGCGGGGCACCGGGGCCCGCCGCGACGGGCGGGCGGTCCGTGTTGAGGCGGGCGTCGGTGCGGGTGGCGAGGCGGCGGACGAGAGACGGCATGGGGCTGAGTTGGCGGGGTCGGAGGCGCGTATCGCCGCCGACCGTCCGCCGTTCCACCGGTCGCCGTCACGCGCACCTTTCTTCGTCCGGTTCGGCACGCCTCGCCGGGGCTGCAGAGCCAGAATGCCCCGGCCCTTCCAAAGAGGGGCCGGGGCATTGAGGTACCGCGTACGGGATTTGAACCCGTGTAGCCACCGTGAAAGGGTGGAGTCCTGGGCCCCTAGACGAACGCGGCAGGACGCCCTCGGGGGGCAGCGCACGAGGCGCATCGGGTCCCATGCGGGATGCCCTTCAGACCCAAGTTAACGCTCTGGGGCGGGCGGAACACCTCGTACAGCCCTTCATGGGGTCTTGAAGGCTCTTCCCAGCATCTGCTTCTTCCCCACCACGGTGCACATCCGGTGTGAACCGCTCGAAGGGCAGTCCCGCAGCTTGTCGGGGTGCCCCGCGCCTCGCGGTCACAGAGATGCCGTCCTCCAGTCCCGCGGGACGCGAAGGACGGCACCAGACGCCGAGGCGTCGTCTCGAACGCCGTCGACGCCGGTCCGAAAGCGGACCAGCGCCGCAGCAGCCCGCTAGCGCACGACGGAGAGCCGAGTCGTCGCGATTCCGGCGTCGGACCGAACGCGAACGATGTAGACGCCCGGCGCGAGACCGCTCGTCGGAACCGCAAGGAGAGCCGGCCCGGCCGCCACCGTCTGGTCAGACACGAGCAGGACGCGACGGCCCAGGCCGTCGAACACCTCGACGCTGACGTCAGACTCCAGCGCCAGTTCGAGCCGGACGGTCGCATCCCCGGCGGTCGGGTTGGGGAAGACCGAGGGGCTTGTGCCGAAAACCGGCGGAGCAGTCTCCGAAGCCACCGGCATCAGGAAGGTGATGTCGTCCCAGTAGTACGTCCGGGCCGGCGGAGCCGGCGGCGCAGGGTTGAGGTCGCAGGAGAAGTCGAAGAAGATCGACGCCTTGTTGTAGTTCGCCCCGAACGTGATCGGGTTCGCGTTCGGCATCGGGTTGGCAAAGTTGAACACCAGCGTCTCCCACGCCCCCGCCACCGTCGTGGTCGCGAGCGTCTCGACGTTGATCTGCGGGACGCCGACTTCCTCGACCTTGAACAGCACACGGATGCCTGCTGCAGGCGACCAGACACGGACACTCAACCTGGTCGCGCCGGGCGCGAACGGGATGGGAGCCGTGAAGCCGCTGACTTCAGCGACGGTCGTGCCGGCGAAGCACTGCGCGTCGGCGGCGCGGACCGACTGCACGACCCTGTTGGCGGCGTTGGTCGGGTCGGCGACGAGCGTCGACGTGTTGCCGCCGAAGTCGGTCAGCTCGTAGTTGATCATCTCCTCGAACGTCACCGGGAGCGAGATGGCGCTCGGCGGCGGCGGGCCACT
>JANPJI010000327.1:0-10898 GCA_031425425.1 Rubricoccaceae bacterium | reverse complement strand
CCGACCGCGCCTCGGCGCGCCTCGGCGTCTCGCTAGACCTCGGGCGCGGCCTCTACGACCAGGCCGAGACGTTCAACGTCAACAGCGACGGACAGCACGCGCTCGTCGGGCAGCTTCGCGGCGATGTCCCCGCCGGCCTGGTCCTCCTCTTCGCCCGCACCGACGTCTCGCTGACTACCGTGGACGAGTCGCAGGTGCTCGTGAACTCGGTCGAGGATCCGGTCGGCACCCTCGTCGACGTGGCGGTCGACACCGGGGACCTGTACGGGGTTCAGGTCGGAGCCAGCGTGCCGGCCGGTCCGGTCGTGCTCGGGCTCGCCGTGTTCACCGCTGGCCGTACCGAGGGGCGATTCGAGTACCTCGACGGCGTACCAGAGGGCTACGGGTTTCCGGCCGTGCAGCCAATCAACTACGGGTACCGCAGGGCGTTCGGAATCATCCCGTCCGTCGAGTACCGCGCTCCAGGCGGAGCGTTGACCCTCCGCGCCGAGGGCTCGTTCTCGGATTTCTACGCGATGGAGAACGTCCCGGTCGGGATCACGCTGGCGGGCGAAAATGGCGCGGTGACGCGCCCGGCCCTCACCGTGAGCGTCGGCGTGGGGCTCTGAGCGGGACCGTCTGCAGGCGCGGTCACGCGCCCGCCCTCGGGTTCTGCAGGGTGCCGAGGTAGGCGTAGATCGCGGCGCGCTCGTCGTCTGTCATCGCGGCCGTGATCGTCCACGGCATCACCGGGGGTGTGAGCCGGGGCCCGGCGGGGCGGATGCCGGTGCGGAGCGCGCGCGCGAACTGCGGGTACGTCCACCCGCCCGCTGCGGCGAGGTCCGGCGCGGGCGGCGAGTCCGGATTCGGGGGCTGCGCGCCGCGGAGGTCGGCCCCGTGGCAGTAGGCGCACGTGATCGAGGCGAGGTACGCGCCGTAGGCGGCCGTCGGCCCGGCCGGCGGGGCCGTCGCGCGCGTCGGGGCCACGTTCACCTCGAACGTGGCGTCGAGCGGACCCGCGGCGAGCACGCGCCCGAGCGGTCGGATCTCGGTCGGCGGCAGGGGCCGGTCGACCGGCGGGAGGCTCTTGAGGTACGCGTAGAGGTCGGCCGCGTCGGTATCCGCGAGTTGGTGGTACCCGGCGGCCGGCATGATGAACACGGCGCGACCGTCCGGCTTCACGCCGTGGCGGACCGCCCGGTCCCAGTCGGCGTCCGTGTACCGAGCGCCGACGCCGCCCTCGCCCGGCGTGAGGTTCGCAGCCGTCACCCGGAACGGCGGGGCGTCGGCGAAGACCTGGCCGCCGAGGTCGGCACCGTGACAGTCCGGGCAGCCGTTGATGGCCGCGAGGTGCGCGCCACGCGCGACCGAGGCCGAGTCGGTCGGGACGCGGAGAGCGAGCGCCGGGACATCGTGCGTCTGCCCGACCGCCCGGCTCCCGAGGCCGAAGGCCGTCGCCACGGTGACGAGCGCGAGAACGGCGAGGCCGCCGAGAACGTGCCGAGGCGCCGGAGGACGTGAGTCATAGGAGTGGCCGGAGACGGCTGTGGTCCGCATATCGTACGTGCGTCGTTTCGCAGCGCGCCGGGCACGGGCAGGCCCGCGCGTTCCATGCGCCGCCGGCTACGCCGCGAGGCGAGGTGTTTCCATACTTGACATTTCAAAGTTCTTCGTTGTATTCTCCAGCCGTCACCGTTGCCCCGCCGGGTGGACCCGATGCCTGCCGACCGCCCTGCCCTCCGCCGCGCCGAGCCCCCGGTCGCCCCCGATGCGGCGGCGCACGCGAGCCTCCGGTTCATCCGCGACACGATGGCGCGCACGGTCGCCTTCACGGCCGTCCCGGGCTGGGGTGGCGTCGCGATGGGCGGGACGGCCCTCGCCGCCGCCGCTCTCGCCGCGCGCCAGCCGACGGCCAGCGACTGGCTGACCGTGTGGGCGGCCGAGGCGCTCGTCGGCGCGACCGTCGCCGCGCTCACGATGGGACACAAGGCGCAGGGGGCGGGCGTGCCGCTGTTCAGCGGCCAGGGCCGCAAGTTCCTGCTCGGCCTGCTCCCCGCCCTCCTCGTCGGCGTCGCCGTGACGCTCGCCGTGTACAGCGTCGAGGTGGTCCAGACGGGCGACACGTATGCGCGACAGGGCGTCTCGGCGTCGCTCACGCTGCGGTTGTTGCCCGGCCTGTGGCTGATGCTCTACGGCGCGGGCGTCGTCTCGGCCGGGATGTTCTCGGTGCGCCTCGTTCCGACGATGGGTGCGCTGTTCCTGCTCGCGGGCGCGCTCGCACTCCTCGCGCCGGCCGCGTGGGCTGACGGGTTTCTCGCGGCCGGCTTTGGCGGACTCCACGTCGCCTTCGGCCTCCTCATCGCCCGCCGCCACGGCGGATAACCATGGCCCGACTGTCTACGCGAGCGGCCGTGCGCCCGGCCCAGCCCGTCCCCGACTTCGACGCGGTGGTGCACCAGCGCGTGCGCCTCGGCATCCTGAGCGCGCTCGTTGCCGGCGGCGCGACATCGTTCACGGACCTCAAGACGGTCCTGGGGCTGAGCGACGGCAACCTGTCCGTCCACGCCCGCAAGCTCGAAGAGGCCGGCTACGTGTCGGTCCGCAAGCGCTTCGCCGACCGCGTGCCGCTGACCGAGTACGAGGCGACGGCGGCCGGGCGGGCGGCGCTGGACATGTACCTGGACCAGATGGAGACCGTCATCCGCGCCGCTCGCGGCTGATCCGGGCGGGCTGTCCTGGCAGAGCCGCATCCGCTCACGCTCTCAAACTTTGAAATGCAAAGAACTCTCAACAATCAGAACGGTCTGCACGTCGCCTGCGTCATGGACGGCAACGGCCGCTGGGCCGAGCGCCGCGGCCTCCCCCGCGCCCTCGGCCACCGGGCCGGTGCCGAGGCGGTCCGCCGCATCGTCGAGGCCGCCCCCGCCCTCGGCGTCGGCACGCTGACGCTCTACGCCTTCTCGCAGGACAACTGGAAGCGCCCCGGAACGGAGGTCGCGGCCCTCATGGCCCTCTTCGCGACCGTCCTCCGGTCTGAAGCGCCTCAGCTGAAGCGCGCCGGCGTGCGGTTGAGCATCGTCGGCCGCCGCGACCGGCTCCCCGGCGCGCTCCGCGCGGCCGTCTGCCGCGCCGAGTGGGAGACGCGCGCTGGCGAGGCCCTCCACCTCCGCGTCGCCGTGGACTACTCGGCGCGCCACGCACTCCGCACGGCCGCCGCGCTCCTGCCCGCCGGCCCCGTGGCGACGCCCGCCGCCTTCGAGGCAGCCCTCGCCCGCGCCGTCCACCCCGACGCCCCACCCGCGCCGCCGGTCGACCTCTTCCTGCGGACCGGCGGCGAGACGCGCCTGAGCGACTTCCTCCTCTGGGAGAGCGCCTACGCCGAACTCCTCTTCCTCGACACCCTCTGGCCCGACGTCACCGGAGCCGTCCTCGCCGATGCCCTCGGCGCCTTCTCCACCCGCGAGCGCCGCTTCGGAGCCCTCGCCGCCTGATCTCTCCATTCCCCACCGTCATGTTCCAGCGTCTCTCCGCCATCGTCTTCATCTACGTCTGCTGCTGCGCCGCGTGGATGGTCCTCGGCGGCACCGTCGCCCACCGCACCGATACGTCCGCGACCACCCTCGGGGGCGTCGTCGGCGAGACGTGGGGCGGGCCCCAGGTCCAGCGCGCGCCGACCGTCGAGCGCCTCGACGGCGACGCGACGCCGGCCTCGCCCGCAGACCGGCCGGCCGGCACCGAGGCCCGGCCGCCTCGTACGGCCGTCCCGCTCGCGGCGAGCCGCCTCCAGGCGCGCCTGGACCTCGAGTACCGCCGCAAGGGTCTCCTCTGGCACCCGACCTACCGCGTCGACTTCGGCGGGCGCTACCGCGTCGCCAACGAGAGCGCTACGGCCGGGCGGTTCGCCTTCTCGCTGCCCCTCCCCGAGCACGCGGCCGTGTTCAGCAACGTCGCCCTCAGCGTGGATGGCCGCGACGTGCCGGTCGTCGCCGAGGGAGGGCGCGTGGCGACCGAGATCGCGCTGCGGCCGGGCGCGAGCGCGGTCGTCGGCGTGCGCTACGCCTCGCAGGGCGTCGGCTCGTGGCGGTACGCCCTGGGCGAGGCCGCCGCACCGGGCGGGGTGCGGACGGCCCGCGACGTCTCGCTCGTCGTCACGACCGACGCTGCGGGCGTGGACATCCCCGAGGGCACGCTCTCGCCGACGAGCCTCCGGCCGACGCGCAGCGGCGGGCGTGAGTTGGCGTGGCGCTACGGGACGCTCGTCGCCGCGGCGGACCTCGGCGTGGCGATGCCGGAGCGCCTCAACCCCGGCCCGTTCGTGAGCCGGGTGACCTTCTTCGCACCCGTGAGCCTGTTCCTGTTCTTCTTCGCCGTGTTCGTGCTGTCCGTGCTACGGGGCGTGCGGCTGCACCCGATGCACTACGTCTTCCTCGGCGCGGCGAGCTTCGCGTTCCACCTGCTGCTGGCCTACCTCGTCGACGTCGTGGCGGTGCCCGCCGCGATGGCGCTGGCGTCCGCGGCGAGCCTCGGGCTCGTCGTGTCCTACGTGCGCCTCGTGGCCGGGCCGCGCTTCGCGCTCGTCGAGGTCGGCGGGGCACAGGCGGTGTACCTCGTCGGGTTCGCGGCGACGTTCTTCCTCGACGGGACGACCGGGCTGGCGGTCACGCTGCTCTCCGTCGCGACCCTGTTCGTGGTGATGCAGGCGACCGGCCGGATGGACTGGGAGGCGCTCCTGTCCGCGGACGATCCAGACGCCCATCCTGTGGAGAGCCGGTGAACCCTTAAAGGCGCTTGGAGGTGGCGTGAAGGAATGGGTAACGTGGGAACCTCCTGTTCCTCACCCGCCTGCCCGGATGCCCACACGTTACGCGGCCCTCGTCGTCCTCGCCCTCGCGCTCGCTGCGCCCGCCTTCGCCCAGAGCGCTGCGCGCCAGCGGGCACTCGACTACCTCCACAACAACGCCGCGCGCCACGGGCTCGCCCAGGCCGACGTCGCGGACCTCCTGGTGACCGACGAGACGACGAGCCGCCGCGGCGGCGTGACCCACGTGTACGTCCGCCAGCAGGTCGGCGGCGTGCCCGTCGTCGCCGGGGCGATGACCGTCAACGTGGCCCCGGACGGGCGCGTGCTGCTCGCCTCGGGCGAGCTCGTCGCCGGGCTCGCGCTGCGCGCGCCGGCCCGCGCCGCGGCGATCTCGCCGGCGCAGGCCGCCGAGGCGCTCGCGGAGGACATCGGCCTCGCGCCGACCGAGGCGTTCACGGTCGTCCAGGCCAAAACCGTCGGCTCGCCGGGCGTGTACCTCTCGCAGGGCGGCATCTCGCGCGAGCTCGTCGGTGCCGCCCTCGTCTACGCCCTCGACGATGCGGGCGCGCTCCGCCTCGCCTACGAGGTCCAGATCGCCGAGCTCGCCGCGCCCCACGTGTGGCTCGGCACCGTCGACGCCGCCTCGGGCCAGGTGCTGCGCCGCGAGGACCTCGTGATCCACGACGCGTTCGCCGGAGACGACCCGGCCGCCGTGGCCGTCCCTGCCGTCCCGGCCGCCCCTCGCGCGGCCGCCGTCACGCCGCTCGCGCCGCGCGCCGCGCCCGTGCTCGCCCCGATGATCCCGCTCGCGCAGGCCGCCCAGGGCGGCGCGGCCTACCGCGTCTACGCGTACCCCGTCATCGCCCCGATCTACACGACTCCGCTCCCGCCCGCCGACGCCCGCACCCTCGCAACCGGCATGGAGGACGCGGTCGCCTCGCCCCACGGCTGGCACGACACCAACGGGGCGGCCGGGGCCGAGCACACCATCACCCGCGGAAACAACACGCACTCGTACACGGACACCGACGACAACAACGTGCCCGATACGAACGGCTCGCCCGACGGCGGGGCCGGCCTCCAGTTCGACTTCCCGCTGAACCTCGCCGCGGCCCCGAGCACCTACCGCCCGGCGGCCGTCGCCAACCTGTTCTACTGGAACAACCTGCTCCACGACATCTACTACAACTACGGCTTCGACGAGCCGGGCGGCAACCTCCCGCAGAACAACTCCGGCCGCGGCGGCCCGACGACCAACCGCGGCGACGCCGAGCTCGCCGAGGCGCAGGACGGCGGCGGCTTCGAGACCGCCAACTTCTACACGCCCCTCGACGGCGGCGGCGGCGCGCTCGGCTTCTTCCCGCGCATGCAGATGTACCTCGGCAACACGGCCACGCCGGACGTCGACGGCGACCTCGACAACCACGTCATCGCCCACGAGTACACGCACGGCCTCACCAACCGCCTCCCCGGCGGCCCGACCGTCGAGTGCCTCCGCAACGCCGAGCAGATGGGCGAGGGCTGGAGCGACTGGTACGGCCTCATGGTCACGATGGACGCGACCGACACGGCCGCCGAGCGCCGGACGGTGGGCAACTACCTCTTCGGCCAGCCGGTCTCGGGTGCGGGCATCCGCCCGGCGCCCTACTCGACGGCCTTCACGACCAACAACTACACGTATGGCCGGACGGCCGCCGGCTCCCTCTCGGTCCCGCACGGCATCGGCTTCGTGTGGTCCACGATCCTCTGGGAGGCCACGTGGGACATGATCGCGGCCTACGGCTTCGACGCCAACGTCCACAACGCGGACGGCACGGCGGGCAACCAGATGATGCTGGCCGTCGTCACCGAGGCGCTCAAGATGCAGCCCTGCTCGCCGGGCTTCGTCGACGGCCGCAACGCCATCCTCGCGGCCGACCAGGCGCTCTACAACGGCGACCACGTGGAGCTGCTCTACGCCGCGTTCGCGCGCCGCGGGCTCGGCCTGCTGGCCAACCAGGGCTCGGCCGACTCGAACTCCGACAACGTCGAGTCCTTCATCGAGCCCGAGCAGATCGCGCCGTCCGCCGTGACGGACCTCGCGGTGGTCCCCAACGGCGACTACGCCACGCTCACGTTCACGGCCACCGGCGACGACGGAGCCGTCGGCCGCGCAGCGGCCTACAACGTCCGCCGCTCGGCCACGCCGATCCTCACCGACGCCGACTTCAACGCGGCGACGGTGATCCCGGTCACTACGGTCCCGGCCGTCGCCGGGACGGCCGAGACGGTCGCAGCGACCGGCCTCGCCTTCTCGACCGGCTACTGCTTCGCGCTCAAGGTGTCGGACGAGAGCCTGAACACGTCCCCGCTCTCGAACTCGGTCTGCACCACGACGCTCGCCGCGCCGACCGCGACGGTCCCCGCGGCCCCGATCTCGGTCGTGACGTCCACCACGGCCACGGCCGCGTTCACGATCTCGAACGCCGGCCCCTCGGACCTCCGGTTCGCGATCGGCCTCGAAGAGGCCTCCACGCGCCCCGCGCCCGCCGCCCCGACCGGCCCGGTCGTGCCGGAGGTCGCGCGCGAGAAGGGCCTCGAAGGCCCCGTCGGGACCGCGCAACGCCTCGGCTCGGGCGGCCCCGACGCCTTCGGCTACCGCTGGACCGACTCCAACGATCCGGCCGGCCCGACCTTCGCCTGGGTCGACATCGCCGCGACCGGCACAGCCGTCACGCTCACCGACGACTCGACGACGCCCGCGATCCCGCTCCCGTTCACGTTCCCGTACTACGGCGTCGACCAGACGAGCGTCCGCATCGTCTCGAACGGCTGGCTCAACTTCGGGGCCACCTCGACGTCCTACACGAACGGGCCGATCCCGAGCGCGCCCGAGCCCAACAACGCACTCTATGCCTTCTGGGACGACCTCAACCCCGCCACCGGCGGCCAGATCAAGTACCAGAACATGGGCGACGGACGGTTCGTGGTGTCCTGGCTGGCCGTCCCACGCTTCAACGACGCGGCGTCGGTCCAGACCTTCCAGATCATTCTCTCGCAGAGCGGGGCGGTCACGTACCAGTACCAGACCGTAGCGGGCACGCTGAACTCGTCCACGGTCGGCTTCGAGAACGCGACCGGGACGGACGGCCTCCAGATCGCCCACAACGGGGCCTACCTCGCGAACAACCTCGCCATTCGCATCGCCTCGCTCTTCGTCGAGTCGGACCTCACGTCGGGCCTCATCCCGGCGGGCCAGAGCCGGACCGTCCAGCTCCTCTTCGACGCGACGGGCCTCGCGGCCGGCACGTACCGGGCCAACATGACGGTGACGACCAACAGCGCCAACGCGCCGACGACGGTCGTCCCGCTCACGCTCACCGTGGGCGCGGTCGCCGGAGAGGCGGCCCCGCTGGACTTCGAGGGCACGCACCTCCTCGGGGCGGTCTACCCGAACCCGGCCCCCGGCGCAGCGCGCGTGGACCTCGCCGTGGCCGAGGCGCAGACGGTCCGCGTCGAGCTCTACGACGCCCTCGGCCGACGCGTGGCCGTCGTGTTCGACGGGCCGGTCGCGGCGCGGACGAACGTGCCGGTGGCCGTCGCCTCGGGCACGCTCGCCGCGGGCACGTACGTCCTCCGCGTCGTCGGCGAGACGTTCGCGGACACGCGCCGCCTGACGGTCGTCCGGTAGGCCGGTCTCGGCCCTGACCGACCGAGCGCGGCCCGCACGACTCGCGGGCCGCGCTCTCTTTAACAGGCCTCCTTGCCCCCGGCGGGTCCCGGTGGTTTCTTCCCTGTCTCTCCATCTCTCCCTCCCATGCGCGGTCGGTTCGGCCTCCTTGCCCTCCTCCTCACCCTGCCGGCGCTCGCGTCCGCGCAGGAGTCGCGCGCCGTCCAGACGGCCCGCGCGGCCGTCCGCGCCTCCGTGGCCGCCCGCTCGCTCGCCCCGACGGACCTCGCGGACCTCGCCCCGACGAACGTCGTCCAGGATCGCCGCAGCGGGGCCACCATCGTCGCCCTCACGCAGCGCCACCACGGCGTCGAGGTGTGGGGGACGACGACGCCGGTCGCCGTCGGCGCGACGGGCGAGACTGTGATGACGGCGACGACGGCGTTCGAGAGCGGGCTCACCGCCCGCGCCAACGCCGCGCAGCCCGCCGTCGCCGCGTCGGCCGCCATCGGCCAGGCCGAGGCGCACGTCCGCCGCCTCGCCCCGGCCCCGTACCTGGTCCTCACCGACGACGCGGCCGCAGACGCGGCGGCGCTCGCCGCCCTCACGGTCCGCTACACGTCCGACGCGCCGCGCCTCGTGTACCAGCCCGTCGCTGGCGGCGCGCTGCGCCTCGCGTGGGCGCTCACGCTCACGGGCGGCTCCGAGCTGTGGGCCGTCCGCGTGGACGCCCAGACCGGCGCGGTCCTCGCGGCCGACGACCTCGTCGCGCACGACACGTGGGGCGAGGCAGCCCGCGGGCCAGTTTCCCTCGCGCCGCTCGCCGGCGCGCGCGCCGCGCTCGGGACGGTCTCTGCGCCGTCGTCGTACCGCGTCGTCGGGATGCCGGCCGAGAGCCCGAACCACGGGGCATTCTCGCTCGTCGCCAACCCGGCCAATGCGGCCGCCTCGCGGAACGGCTGGCACGACACCGGCACGACCCAGTACACCATCACGCGGGGCAACAACGCATACGCGTACCTCGACCGCGACCAGAACAACGCGCCCGACGCGGGCTCCTCGCCGGACGGCGGGGCCGCGCTCGTCTTCGACAGCACGTTCGATCCTGCACAGGGCGTCGTCGCCAACGCGAGCGCGGCCGTGACGAGCGTCTTCTACTGGGGCAACATCGTCCACGACGTGACGTGGCACTACGGCTTCGACGAGACCAGCGCCAACTTCCAGACCAACAACTTCGGCCTCGGCGGCAACGGCAACGACGCCGTCCTGCTCGAAGCGCTCGACGGGTCCGGAACGGACAACGCCAACTTCAGCACGCCGCCCGACGGCGGGGCCGGCCGGATGCAGATGTACGAGTGGACGGCCCCGCCGCTGTTCACGGTGACGGCCCCGGCCTCGATCGCCGGCACGTATGCGTCCGCCGGGGCCCAGTTCGGCCCGCCGCCGGCCTTCGCCGGCAACCTCGTCTACGTGGCCGACGCAGCCGGGACGGTCCACACGGGCTGCACCGTCGCCTCGATCGCGACCAACGTCACGGGCAAAATCGCCCTGATCGAGCGCGGCGGGTGCACGTTCGTGCTCAAGGTCCAGAACGCTCAGGCCAAGGGCGCCATCGGCGTCGTCGTCCACAACTGCAACTCGGACAACGTCACGACCTGTACGGGTGCCAACCCGGACGAGGCGGTGATCACGATGGGGGGCACGGCGACGGACGTCACGATCCCGTCGGCCTTCGTCGCGCTGAGCACGGGCGAGGCCATGGCCGGCGCGACCGGCGTCGCCGTCACCGCGTCGGTCGGCATCAACCGCGACTCGGACTTCGACGCGGGCATCATCGCCCACGAGTACGGCCACGGCATCTCGAACCGCCTCATCGCCGGCTCGTCCAGCACGAGTTGCCTCGGCAACCTGGAGCAGATGGGCGAGGGCTGGAGCGACTATATCGGCCTCATGCTCACCCAGCGCCCCGGCGACACGGGCGGCCAGCGCCGCGGCGTCGGCACGTACGTCCAGTTCGAGCCGACCGCCGGCGACGGCATCCGCCCGGCCCCCTACTCGACCGACTTCGCCGTCAACGACTACACCTACCAGGACGTCATCTCCGGGGCCGGCGGGACGGGCGCCCGGGCGCTGTCGATCCCGCACGGCCTCGGGTTCGTGTGGGCGTCGGCGATGTGGGACATGACGTGGAACCTCATTACCGCCCACGGCTACTCGCCGGACGTCTACAACGCCGAGGGCACGGCCGGCAACCAGATCGCGCTGAACCTCTACGCGACCGGGCTCAAGCTGACCGGCTGCAACCCAGGCTTCGTGAGTGGCCGCGACGGCATCCTCGCCGCGGACCGCCTGCTGTACCCGGACCCGGCCAGGCCCGGTGAGGGGATGCACTACGCGGAGATCTGGCGCGCCTTCGCGGGCCGCGGCGTCGGCGAGGGTGCCAGCCAGGGCTCGCCAGCGAGCGCCACG
>JANPJI010000326.1:0-3237 GCA_031425425.1 Rubricoccaceae bacterium | reverse complement strand
ACCCGCTCGGTGTCCGTCACGACTCCGATCCGGACGGCGTGGAGGTCCCACTTGTCGAACACGGCCTCGATCTCGCCCTCGCGGCCCTTCTCCACGACGACCAGCATCCGTTCCTGGCTCTCGCTGAGCAGGATTTCGTAGGGCGTCATGCCCGTCTCGCGCTGCGGGACGTGCTCCAGGTCGATGTCCATGCCGACGCCGCCCTTCTCCGACATCTCGCAGGTCGAGCACGTGATCCCGGCCGCGCCCATGTCCTGCATCCCGACGACCGCGCCGGTCGCGATGGCCTCCAGGCTGGCTTCGAGGAGCAGCTTCTCGGTGAACGGGTCGCCGACCTGCACGTTCGGGCGCTTCGCCTCGCTCGCCTCGGAGATTTCCTCGCTCGCGAACGTGGCCCCGTGGATTCCGTCGCGGCCGGTGCTCGCACCGACGAGGAAGACCGGGTTGCCCGGCCCCGAGGCCGTCGCCGTGGCCGTCTGGCCCACCTTGACGATCCCGACCGACATCGCGTTGACGAGCGGGTTGCCGGCGTACGAGGCGTCGAACCCGACCTCCCCGCCGACCGTCGGCACGCCGAACGAGTTGCCGTAGCCGCCGATGCCGCGCACGACACCGTCCACGAGAAAGCGCACGCGCGGGCTGTCCAAGCTCCCGAACCGGAGCGAGTTGAGCGAGCACACGGGCCGCGCGCCCATCGTGAAGATGTCCCGCTGGATGCCGCCGACGCCCGTGGCCGCGCCCTGCACAGGCTCGACGGCGGACGGGTGGTTGTGGCTCTCGATCTTGAAGGCGACGGCGAGGCCCTGCCCGAGGTCCATCAGGCCCGCGTTCTCCTCGCCCGCGCCGGCCAGCACGCTCGGCCCCTCGCGCGGGAGCGTCTTGAGCAGCCGGATCGAGTTCTTGTACGAGCAGTGCTCAGACCACATCACCGAGTAGATGCCCAACTCGGCAAACGTCGGGGTGCGGCCGAGGATCTCCCACACGCGGGCGGCCTCGTCGTCGGTGAGGCCGTGCTCGCGGGCGAGCGCAGGCGTGACGGGCGGGTCGGAGGGCAGCGGCTGCGGCGTCATGCGGGGAGCGGGGAGCGGAAGTCGGAAGATCGCCAGTCGTCAGTCGCCATCGGGCGAGCCCGAACCGGTCGCCGACGGTCCCAGATCGGCACCCGCAGGGGCACAACGTGCTGTGCCCGCGCCGCGCCGCGACGTCGTCCGCTCCGCGCCACGACGGTCACCCGCGGCCGTCGCCGCCCCGGCGTCCCCCGCCCCGGTCGAGGCAGACCGCCCGGAATCAGCGCACCCCTATGAACCTGTCATCCTGAACTCGTTTCAGGATCTGTCTTTTTGCATTCCCTCTCCACGGCGCAGAAAGACAAGAGGCAGATCCTGAATCAAGTTCACGATGACAAAGATATAGTGTTTGGGTGCCACCCATACGTCTGCGCCCAGGCGTCCTACGGTCCCGTCGCTGTGCCACGCCGCCGGTGTCGCCGCGCCGCGATGCCGTCGCCGGCTCACCGGACGACGGTCACCGTCTGCCGGGCCTCCCACGCGCCGGACCGCGCGCGGACGACGTACACGCCCGCCGCGAGGCCGGCCCCGTCGAGCGAGAACGGCCGCGCCATGCCGCCGCCGAGCGTGCCGTCGTGGAGCAGCGCCACGCGGCGCCCGTCGAGCGCGAGCACCTCGACGGTGGCGTCGGCCGTCTCCGGGAGCAGGACCGAGACGCGGACGTCGCCGCGGCCGGGGTTCGCCGACAGCGGCCGCAGCGCGTAGCCCGCCGCGCCGCCCTCGCCCGTGAGCCCGCCGATGACGACGATCCGGAAGCCCATGAACGCGTGGTTGTTGCACTGATACCACAGCTCGCCCGGAGCCGTCATCGGGACAGTGAACGTGACCGCCGCGTTGCCCGAGGCGGGCGCGCCCGTCACGCCGTCCGTGTAGGCCGCCGTCCCGCCGCCGGCCGCGTCGGGCGTGAAGTAGAACGGGTGGAACGCCTGAACGGCGCTCAGCTGGAACGTGTACGTGTTGCCCTTCACGAGCGTCAGCTCCGCTCCCTGGACGCCGTCGATGGCGTAGCCCATCGGGTGGCCCTGGTTGAAGTACGGGTGCGCGGCCGTCTTGGTGGCCGTCGTGACGGTGAACGTCGTCTGGGCCGAGGCGGGCAGGCCTGCGAGAAGGGCGAGGCCGGAGCCGAGAACAGCAAGCAGAAGCAACCGGCGCATGGCGGTACGGGAAGGAGATCCCTCAACATACAGCGCCCGCCGCGTCCTCTGGTCAGGCGTCCGGCGCGTCGTCCTTCCAGTAGCCCCAGCTCGACTTGCGGACGCGCGCGGCACCGAGCCCGGTCATCAGCATCAGCGGCCGCACCCAGCCGTGGAGCGTCTTGCGGGCGCGGCCCTGCGTCAGGCGGCGGTGGTCGCGCTCGTACACCTTGAGCCCGCCCGCGTAGGGCACGCGCCAGCCGGCCCGGCGGACCGTCCACAGCGCGAAGATGTCCTCGTTGGCCGTCAGCGCGCGGTCGAAGCCGCCGGCCCCGAGCAGCGCGCTCCGGCGGAAGATCATGTTGGAGCCCGAGCCGGCCGGGACCGTGATCCACGCCGCGGCGCGGATGCCGAACGAGAACAGCCGGTAGTACGTCCGAAAGGCGTCGTCGGCCGAGAGCTTGGCCCCCTGCACGGCCCCGACGCGCGGCCCGAGGCGCAGGCGCTGCCAGCCGGACCAGTAGTCCGGGCCGAACGACATGTCGGCGTCGGTGAACAGGACCCACTCGGTCTCGGCCGCCTCCAGCCCGAGTTGCCGCGCCTCGGGGATGTTGCCGGGGTCTTCGAGCACGCGCGTCCGCTCAGGCCGCAGCGCCGCGATGCGCGCCCGTGTGTCGTCCGTGCTCGCGTCGACCACGATCAGCGCCACGCGCGGGTCGAGGCTGGCGAGGAACGGGCCGACATTGGCCGCCTCGTTCTTGGTCGGCACGACCACGGTGAGGTCTTCGAGGCGCATCGGGCAGGAGAGAGAGGGCGACTGGCGACCGGGAAAGGCAGAGGACAGGCCGAGCGGAGGTGGCGGATCCGGCCGGCCTTTTCAGCCCAGTCCCCACGTCCTAGGGCCTGTCTGGAAACTCCAGATCAACGTCATCCCCGCGCAGGCGGGGATCCATCGGACGCCAGAAACAACGTGGATTCCCGCCTTCGCGGGAATGACGATTCTTGAGAGAACGCGCGCAACCGAGTTTCCAAACAGA
>JANPJI010000325.1:0-3700 GCA_031425425.1 Rubricoccaceae bacterium | reverse complement strand
CGTCGAGACGAGCCCCCACCGCGAGAGCTGACCGCGCTCGTAGGCTGCCCACGCCTGGACGGTTTTGTGGATCACGAACATCTTGTCGAACCCCGCAGCCCCGGCCCAGTAGCGCGGGAACGGCGCATAGGCGCGGAAGTCGAGGTCGTAGTGGTCCGGCAGGACGAGCGTGTCGCCGATGACGAGGTCCGGGAGGTTGCCCGTCGAGTCCGCGTAGGCCCCGTTCAGGAACGCCGGGATGGTCAGGCGCTGCTTGCCGAGCGCGAGGTCGCCCTCGCCGACCTCCTGGTACAGCGCCGCGCGGGCGACGATGTTGAGGCCGGTCTCGTGCGCGACGACGTGGTTGCGGTAGCGGACCTCCGGGATCTCGTCGAGGCTGTCGCGGCGGGCGTAGAACAGCTCCGCGAGGCGGTCCTGGTTGTACATCGAGCGCGCCTCGGGCTGGGCGTGCGCGGCCGGCACGGCGAGGCTGGTCGCGGCGAGCAGGACGAGGGCGAGGCGCGTCAGAGTCGGGTGCATGGCGGTCGGAGCGGGAGGCAACAGGCGCAGAAACGCTCTCCGGGCGGGGATGGTGCGCGCGGCGCGGCCAAGATCGCGCGGAACGTCGCCGGACGCGTTGTCGCGCGCGGCCTCACTCCAGCGCAGCCGTCGTGTCGGGCGCGGCCCAGCGGAGGTGCGTCCGGACCGGGCGGTGGTCCGAGAACGCCACGTCGGTCACATCCGCCCCGGCGACGACCAGCGCGGGGTCCACGAGCACGAAGTCGATCCGGACGACCGGGCGCGCCGCGTGGTACGTGCGCCCCCACGTCCGCCCGCCGGCCGCACGGAACGCGTCGACGCGCGGCGACCCGGCAGGCCGCCCGGCTGTTTTGAGCTGGCGGACGTTCCAGTTGTCGGCCGTCGAGTTGAAGTCGCCCGCGACGACGACCGGGAGCGTCTCTGCGGCGATCCGCTCGGCGAGGCGCCGGGTCTCCTCGCCGCGCTCGGCGTAGACGCGCCGGTACTGGCGGAGGTACGGGATGAGCGAGAGCGGCTCGGCGGGCTGCACCGAGGGGTCGTCCCACGGCTTCCGCTCGCCGAAGGACCGCAGGTGGACGTTGTAGAGCACGAACTCGCGCCCGCGCCAGCGCAGCCGCGACCGGATCGCGAGCGAGCGGTCCTCGTCGCCGCCGAGCGGGATGTCCTGCTGCTCGACGACGTCGACGCCCGTCCCGCGGCGGATCAGCACCGGCACGCCTGTCCCGCCGTTTCCGCCGGCCGGGCCGAGGCTGCGCGGCAGCATGAGCCGGTACGGCAGCCGCGCCTCGACGGCGGTCACCTGGATGCTTTGCTCGGCGACCGGCCCGCGCAGCGGCCGGTACGCCCACGCGTCCTGGAGCAGCAGCACATCCGGCTCGGTCCGCCGAACGAACGCGACGGCCGAGTCGCCGAGGGCCTCGCGGCTCGGGCCGGCCGTGGGCAGGTTGAACGTCGTCAGCACGAGGTCCTCCGGGCCGGGCGCGCCGAGGGCGGCGGGCGGCTGCCACGCGCCGGGAGCCGCGCGCCACGCCACGAGCGCAAGCAGCACGGCGTGGACGAGCACCCAGCGCCAGCGCCGCGCGAGCACGGGCACGACCGTCGCCGCGGCGAGCCCGAGCGCGGCGTACGGCAGCCCGACGGCCGCGAGCTGCGCCCACCAGAACGGCCCCGGCGGCAGAACCGCGGCCAGCAGGCCGGCGGCGACGAACGCGAGCAGCGCCGCGGCCGGGACGGCCCACACGGCCCACACGAACCGCCCGAGCGCCGCCCGTCGCGGCGCGGCGGCCGCCCCACGGCGGGCGGGCGCAGGCGGCAGCACGCTCCGAGGCGGCCGGAGCCCGGAAGCGCTGCTAGCCACGGCCCGCCCGGTCCAGGATCCGCCGCTCCTCGTCGGTGAGGCTGTCGACGCCCTTCTCGAGGATCTTGTCCAGCACCGCGTCGACGTCGGATGTGGCGGGGCGCGACGACCCGCGGGGTGCCCCGGCGGGTGCCACCGGGCCGGACCGCGACTCGGGGACCGCCCGCGACGACGACGCCCGGCCGACCGTCCGGCCGACGGGCTCCCGCGCGGCGCGGCGCGGGCGGAACAGCGGCCGCGCCCACGCCGCAAGGTCCACGTTGCGCGTCTCGGCGAGGGCGAACACGGCCCCAGCGAGGGCCGCGCCGAGGTGCGACGGGTCCTTCGAGAAGGCCAGTTCCAGCACCACGATGACGATGGCAATCCACTTCAGCGCGACCACGCCGACCAGGAACAGCCCGATGCCGCGGTCCGGGTGGAGCACGGCCGTGTAGCACAGCAGGGCGAGCAGCGGCCCCCAGACGCCCGCGTACACGCCCGCATAGCCCGCGAACGCCCCGGCGGCGACCGCGAGGGCCGCCCCGCCGAGCGTCCCGAACACGTACAGCCCGACGAGCCGGTGCGGCCCGCCGTCCTGCTCGACGTCGCGGCCGAGCAGGTTCAGCCATGCCATCCCGAAGGCGAAGAAGATGAGCCCGAAGATGCCGGGCTGCAGGTTGGTCACGCCCCACGTGAGGACGCCCCACGGCTGCCGCGCGAGCGCGTCCGGCGCGCCGGGCAGCGCCAGCCACTGCAGGAGGCCGCCCTGGCCGACGATGCTCAGCGCCACGAACACGACGTACGTCGCCACGTTGACAGTGAGCAGCGCGCGGAGCGCCGGCGGCAGCATGGCGCGCCAGAGCTGGAACTGGTTGAGGGGCGAGGACGCGTCGGCCATAGGGGTCAGGCGGGGCGGCGGGCGCGCTGCCGCCAGAACAGCACGAGGAGCGCCCCGGCGACCATCCCGCCGAGGTGGGCGAAGTGGGCCACGCCGCCCATCGCCCCGGTGATCCCCAGAACGAGCGAGAGGACGGCGAAGCCGGGCACGAGCCACCGGGCCTCGATGGGGACCGGGAGCGGGAAGATAAAGATGCTCTGGCGCGGATTGAGGATCCCGAATGCGGTGGCCACGCCGAGAACGCCACCCGACGCGCCGACGGTCGGGAAGATGGAGCCCGCGGTGATCGTCCCGGCCAGGAACGGGGCCGACACGACGGCCAGTTGGAGCAGGCTCGCACCGAGCACGCTCGCCGCGTAGAGCCCGATAAAGCGCCGCGTCCCGAGGGCCTGCTCCACAGCAGCGCCCAGCGAGAACAGGGCGAACATGTTGAACGCGATGTGGAGGAAGCCGCCGTGCAGGAACGCCATCGTCACGAGCTGCCACGGGTAGAACGCCGGGGCGACCTCCCCGACCGAGGCCCCGGCCTCCGCTCCGCCGATCGGCCACAGCGCCCCCCACCACATCAACGGCCCCGGTGCCCCGATCTGCCCGGCGGGCAGCCAGTCGAAGACGGCCTGGGCCAGGAACGCGAGCCCGTTCAGGATGAGCAGGTTCTTGACGACGGGCGGAATCGACGAGAACGCCGAGGGCGGGCGGGAATCGGTCGGCACGGGGCAGGGTTCAGGGTCCGCCCAGAACGGGGCAGGCCGAGCAAGAGTTGCGGGAAGAAACGTGCGCTGCCACACCCATGCGTCCGCGCCCTGGCGTCCGCGTTCCAGCGTCCGCGTCCCGGCGTCCGCCTCCAGGCCAACGCGGATCGAGCAGGGGCCGCGCTTCCCTCTACACCTGTCGTCCTGAGCGCAGCGAAGGATCTCGACGCGACGTCGGTCCCTCGCAGCCGGTGG
>JANPJI010000324.1:0-1641 GCA_031425425.1 Rubricoccaceae bacterium | reverse complement strand
CCACGACCTCGTATCCGCCCCCGCCGGCGCCGTCATCAGCATACGCTCCACCGCCCACGGCAGCACCATCAGCGGTAAGCGCAGCCGCGAGTAGGCGTTCGTCCGCATCTGGTCGCCGTTCCAGCAGTGCTCGGCGCGGTCGCCGTAGTCCACCACCGCATCGGCGGGCGGGTTGGCGGTCCGCAGGAAGTTCTCGACCAGGTACACCGCGTTGTTCAGGTAATAGTTGTCCATGTCGCCGACGTAGATGCGCAGCTTGCCGCGCAGCTTCGGGCCGAGCGTCGCCCAGTCGCGTCGGAGGATGTGGCCCAGGTCGTAGTGCTCGCGCCAGTGCGCGGCGACCGTGCGGTCGATGACGCCGGTGCGCTTGTCCCAGATCGGCTTCGGGTACCCGTCGGCGCCGACCGGCGAGTACACCGACTGCCAGACGTCGAACTGCCCGCCCGACCGGCCGTGCGTGCCTAACGCCAGCTCGAGGTGGTTCATTCCCTCGACCGTGGTGCTCACGTGGCCGAGCCAGTTGCGGAGCCCGGGGCGCGCGACGCGGCGGAACGGGCCCTCGCGATAGTAGGCGTTCGAGTCGGCGTAGAGGTCCACCGTCGTGTAGGCGCGGAAGTCGATCGGATCGGGGCACGCGATCCACGCGCCGTTGTACTCGTCGGGGTAGAACATCTGCACGGCCATCGCCTCCCAGCCGCCCGTCGAGCCGCCCATCGTGAAGCGCGCCCACCCCTGCCCGATGCCGCGGAAGCGTCGCTCGATCTCCGGGATCAGCTCGTACTGGATCGCGTCGCCGTACGGGCCGTTGTTGGCGCTGTTCACCGCGTACGAGTCGTCGTAGTACGGCGTCGCGTGCTGGATCTCGATCATCAGCGCGCGCGGGAAGCCCGGCGACGTCCAGTCGCGGAAGAGCCCGTACGCGAGCTCCTGCTGGATGCGGTTGTAGCCGCGCAGGTCGAAGCGGGCGCTGTAGTCGGGCGCGAGCAGGGTGTCCGGCGGCGTCTCGCGCCAGCCGTCGGGCGTCGAGGGGAAGTGGCCGTGGTTGACGAGCAGCGGGTAGCGGGCGTCGGGGTGCGACTCGAAGCCCCACGGGAGCCACACCCACGCGGCGAGATGCATGTCGCGCCCCCAGAAGCGCGACAGCCGCTCGCTCCGGATGCGCACGTACTTCACGTACGGCGTCTCGAGCCTCGCGAAGTCCTCGACGGGCGGGACGATCCGATCGAGGGTGACTCGCACGACCCCCGCGCGCGGGTCGAGCCGCGCGCTCACCGGCGCGGAATACGGACTGCCCGGCTTGCGATTCCACTGCTGTCCCTCGCCGCGGTCGGGCGGCAGGCTCACGACGTGGCCGTCGCTCCGGCGAAAGAGCTCGTACGGGACGAGCAGCGCCTGCACGCGATAGGTGCCGGCGCGGAGCTGCGACATCGACGATAGGGGGTAGCCGAACGCGGACGCGTCGATCGACCGCGTCTCGCCGGGCTTCCACCCCTCGACGTCGGCGCCGAACACCTGCGCGGTGCCGTGCGTGTCGTTCACCTGGTTGCGCGGCTCGCCGGCCGTGTCGGTCGAGACGATGAAGAGCAGCCGGCCGCGCAGTCCCTCCGCGGGCGCCGCGGCGCTGGACAGGAGGGTGACGAC
>JANPJI010000323.1:0-3569 GCA_031425425.1 Rubricoccaceae bacterium | reverse complement strand
GGGGGGGGGGGGGGGGGCCCCCGCCCCCACCGCCCCCCCCCCGCGACAGCAAGAGGCCGCAGCCTACTTGATCGCCATCAGGATGCAGATGACGAGCGCGAAGAACGTCGCGCCCTCGATGAGGGCCGCCGCGATGATCATCGTCGTGCGGAGGTCGCCCGAGGCCTCGGGCTGGCGGGCCGACCCTTCGAGGGCGGCGGCGGCGAGCTTGCCGATGCCGAGACCGGCACCGAGGACGGCGAGGCCGGCACCGAGGCCGGCGCCGAGATAACCGAGGGAGTAGGGATCCATGACGGAAAGCGGGGTGGGTGAGTCGGGGGATGGGCGCACGCGCCCGGTGGTCAATCGAGAGGGGCGCCGTCGCCCGGGAAACGGGTCAGGCGAGGACGCCCTCGGTGCCGACCGTCCGCTCGTGCAGGACGTGGACCGGCTGGCCGTTCGACTGCGACACGGCGATGTCGTGCGGCGTCGGGGCGTGGTCCTCGGCGTGGTCGTGGTCGTGCTCGTGCTCGGCCGTCGCCATCCCGATAAAGAGCGCGCTCAGGATCGTGAAGACGTACGCCTGGATGAAGGCGACCAGCAGTTCGAGCGAGTACACGAAGACCGTCAGCAGGACGGCCGGGACCGCCGTGCCGTAGCCCGCGGCCACACCGAACGTGCCGCCGATGATGAAGATGAGCCCGATGAGGTTCAGGATCACGAGGTGCCCCGCCACCATGTTGGCGAAGAGCCGGACGGCGAGCGCGAACGGCTTCGTGAACAGGCCCAGGATCTCGATCGGCACGAGCAGCGGCTTGACGAAGCCGGGCACGCCGGGCGGGTTGAAGATGTGCATCCAGTAGTCCTTCGTCCCGGCGAACTGCGTCACGACGAACGTGAACACGGCCAGCACGACCGTGACCGTGATGTTGGACGTCGCGGTGCTGCCCCACGGGACGAGCCCGAGGAAGTTGGCCGTCAGGATGAAGAAGAAGACCGTCAGCAGGTACGGCAGGTACTTGTCCGTCTTCTCGCCCAGGTTGGGCCGGGCGACGTCGTCGCGGATGTACAGGATGAGCGCTTCGAGCCCGTTCTGGAGCAGCCCGCGCGGCGCGCTCGTCCGGCCGACGCCGCGGCGGTACTTGGCGGCGAGCGGGAGCAGCAGGGCCGCGAGGATGGCGATCGAGAGGAAGATGAACGTGAGGTGCCGCGTGATCGAGAAGTCGGCGACGACCTCCCCGGCGACCGGCACGAGGGCGGCGTCGTAGGCCGGCGCGGCATGCGCCTCGTCCGTCTCGGCGGCTCCGCTGGCATCGACGGGGACCGTGACATCCTCCTCGGTCACGTCGTGGGCGAGCGGGGCCTGCGCGTCGGCGTCGCTGCGCTCCGCGGCCGAGCCCTCGGCGTGTGTGCCCTCCTCTTCGGCGTGCCCGCCACCGTGGTCCGCCGCGACGGCGCGGTAACGCCCCGAGGCGACGGCCACCGTGCTGTTGACGAACCCGTCGAGGCGATATGCCCCGTCCGCGCTGCGGACCAGGAAGAGGCGCGGGAGCTCGAATATCCCGAAGGGCTCGCCGTCGAGGTAATTGCCGTCCGAGGTGTGGTGGACCGCGTCGAGCGTCTCTTCGTGCTCTTCCTCGGCGGCCTGAGCGCGGGACGGCGCGGCGACGCACGAGACGGCGGCGAACAAAACGGCGAACCGGGTGAGGGTCCGCACCGTCAGGGGAGTCCGGGGCATCGGGGGGCGCAGGTCAGACGTCGGCCGGGGGCCGGGAAGAGGCCGGGCGGCCGAGGACGAGGGCGACCTCGGCGACGATTCCGGCGACGAACACGACGCCGAGGGCACCGACGAACGCCAGCCGGTGGACCGGCAGGGTCGCGAGAACGAGGGCGACGGCCCCGAGCAGCAGGCCCATCCGGACCGTCATCCCGCCGATGACGAGGTTCAGCGCCGACGACACGCCGAGCGTGCTCGCACGCCGCGCCACCGCCAGGGCGATGGCGGCGTTGAGGGCACCCAGGAGGGCACCGATCAGCAGGCTCAACGGAACGGACACGGGGGGTGGCGGGCGTCTATCTCGGGATGCGCTGAAGCTACCCGCCCCCCCGTAGAGGCTCCGGCAAGGCAGGGTGAAAACGAGGCGAAGCACCCCGCCACGCGGGTTGCCGGTCAGCGTTTCTTGCGGTCCGCCTCACGCGCTAGCCGGACGAGGAGGGCCACGATGCCGGCCATCCCGAGCATCGCCCCGACGAGGATGCCCCACGGCGACGTCCCCAGCCACCGGTCGACGACGTAGCCGAGGCCGCAGAAGAGCGCCATCGAGCCGCCGATCTGCGCCCCGAGGCCGAGGTACGGCCCGGCTGCCGTCATCCCGTCGCGGTACGAGTCGTGGACGGCCTTCGGGGTCGCGCGGCCGGGCACGTAGTCTGCGAGCGGAGCGTCCGGCGCGTCGTGTGCGGCCCACTTCTCCCGATAGACCCGGTCCGCCTCGTCCTGTGCGTCCAGGTCGTCCGGCCAGTCGTCGCCCGCGTCGAGGTCTGCGTCGTTCGGGTCCTGCGGCATCGGGCGGGTCGGCTAGGCCGCGGCGGGCGCGATGCCCGCCAGGGCGGGTCCGTCGAGGCGCGGACCCTGCATCCGGACGCCGGAGCGGCTGTCGGACGCCGCGGCAGCGCCCATCTCGCACCGGCCGTTGAACACGGCCCCTTCCTCGATCACGAGCGCCCCGGCGCGAATATCCCCGTCGACGACGGCCGTCGGGCGGAGCACGAGGCGCTCGCGGACGGTGAGCTGCCCGGTGATGCGCCCGGCGACCTCGGCCGTCGTGGAGGTCACCTGGCCGTCGACGACGCCGCCCGGCATGACCATGGTGCGCCCCTCGACGGTGAGGTCGCCGTTGACCGTGCCCGAGACGTTGAGGTTGCCCTGCGCGCGGAGCGAGCCGTCGAGCGTCGTCGCGGCACCGACGATGGTGTGCTGCTCGGCCGGATTGCCCGACGGCCGGCCGGGCGAGCGGGGAGTGTCCGGGCCGGCCGGGGTGTCGGAGCGGAAGAGGGCCATGCGCGCGGTCGTCAGCGGAGGAGGAAGAACGCCGCCGGGTCCTGGGCGCGGCCGTCGCGCCAGACCTCGACGTGGAGGTGCGGACCCGACGTGATCTCGCCCGAGTTGCCGCTCAGCGCAAGCGCCTCGCGGCTGCGGACCCGGTCGCCGGGCCGGCGAAGCAGGCGGCCGTTGTGCTTGTAGACGGAAAGGTAGCCGCCTGCGTGCTGCACGGCAACGGTGAGGCCGCCGTCCTGCGTCCAGTCCGCCAGGACGACGGTCCCGTCGCCGGCCGCGAGAACGGGCGTGCCGGCGTCTGCGGCGAGGTCGAGCCCGTAGTGGCCCCGCGACGGCGAGAAGGCCCGCGAGACGACGCCGTCGAGCGGTGGCAGGGCTGGCGCACGGAGGCCGGCGAGGTACCCCTCGGCGACCCGGACGAGGTGGGCCGGCGGCTCGCGGACGGGCACTGCTGCGCCTGGCGCTCCCGCTCCGGACGTCGGAGGCGAGGGGGCAGGAGCCGGGCCGGCGGCTTCCGGAGCGTCTGCCTCCGGTG
>JANPJI010000322.1:0-3749 GCA_031425425.1 Rubricoccaceae bacterium | reverse complement strand
GAGACGGTCCCGAGCAAGGCGGGAACGCCACCCCGGATCAGGATCGTGAGTAATCCGATCGACTGACCACCGCACGGTGAAGACTCCCCTTGACGACGCCTCGGCGCTCCGCGCCGAGAATGCCCGCCTCCGGCGGGCGGTCGAGGAACTCTCTGTCCTCAACGCCGCCGCGACATCGATGGCGCAGGCGACCGACCTCGCCGGGGCGCTCGAAGCGCTCGTCACCCGCGCCGCGCAGGCGGCGCGCGCCGAGCAGGGCGTTCTGATCCTCGTCGATGAGACTCCCGGGGCCTCGGGCGTGACGCTCGTCCGCTCGGCGATGACGACCGGCCCGCACGCCGTGCTGCGGCCGGACACGTCGCTCGTGGGCTGGATCCAGCGCGAGCGCCGCCCGCTCGTCGTCGCCGACGTCCGCACGGACGACCGCTTCCGCGGGGCGTCGTGGCCCGACGCGGCCCGGAGTGTCGTCGCGGCCCCGCTGCTCGCGCGCGGGCGCCTCGTCGGCGTGCTCGCGCTGTACAACCGCCGCGACGGGTCCCCATTTACGGACGACGACGCGTACCTGCTCGGCATCCTCGGCGCGCAGTCCGCCCAGGCCGTCGAGCGGATGCGGCTCGACGAGGAGCGCGCGCGCGTCGTGCGCCTGTTCGGGCAGCACACGGACCCGGCCGTGGTCGAGGTGCTGCTCGGGGCGGTCGGCGAGGTCGAGGTGCGCCGGCAGGACGTGTGCGTGATGTTTCTGGACCTGCGCGGGTTCACGCTCCGCTCCGAGGCGTGGGAGCCCGAGGCCGTGGTCGCCTACCTCAACGCCTTCTTCGACCTCGCCGTCGGCGCGGTGCACCGCCACGGCGGGATGATCCACCAGCTGCTCGGCGACGGCTTCATGGCCCTCTTCGGCGTGCCGCAGCCCGACGCGACGGCCGCGCGGCGGGCCGTCCGCGCCTCGCGCGAGATCCTGGAGATCGTCGACCGGGCGTGCGCGGCGGGGTCGCTGGCCGAGACGCGCCTCGGCATCGGCATCCACGCGGGCGAGGCCGTGACGGGGCCGGTCGGGTCTGCGCTGCACCGCGAGTACAAGGTCACCGGCGACGTCGTCAACGTGACGGCGCGCATCGAGAAGCTCAACAAGGAGATGGCGTCGCGGCTGCTCGTCTCCGGTGCCGTGTGGGCGCGCCTCGGCGACGACGCGGTGGGCGAGTCGCTCGGGGCCGTGGCGCTCGCCGGCCGCCGCGACCCGGTCGTGGTCTACCGGCTCGACTGAGCACGCGGCCACCCGCGCGCGCCATCGGCCCGGATTACTGAGCGAGCGCGGCGTGGTCCACCATCAGGCACCGGTTGGCGACGTACGGGATGCGCTCGAAGGCCGCGATGCGCTCCGCCTCGGCCGACGACACGCCGATCTGGGTCCAGACGACCGGGTTCTGCTCGGTCCGCTCGCGGCGGTCCGCCGCGTCCTCGACGACGGCGGCCGTGAACGCGGGCTGGCGGAAGACGCACACGACGTCGACCTCGACGTCTTCGGGGATGGCGAGCAGGCTCGGGTAGGCCGTCTCGCCGAGCACCTCGTCATGGCGCGGCGTGACCGGCACGACGCGGATGCCCGCGCCCTGGAGGTACGCCGCGATGCGGTGGCTCGTGCGCGACGGGTCCGCGGACAGGCCGACGACGGCGACGGTCCGCATCGACGCGAGGAGAGCGGGCAGGTCGGGCGAACTCACGGGAGGGGCGGGGCGTGTGAGAGGCCTGTGCAACGCCGCGTCCCGCCGATGGATTCTGTCTCCGCCCGCCCCCGCCTCACCGACCCGGACCGGACCGAGGAACAGACTGGGGAGCCTGGACCCGCCGACCCGTCTCGGCTCGCGCGCCTCGTGCCCGCCGCCCGCGCCGCCGTGCGCGTCGCGTGGCGGACGGCTCTCGCCGGGGCGCTCGGAGCCGCAGCCGTCTGGGCGGCGCTGTTCGAGCAGATGCTGGCTGCCGGGACGGTCCCCTGGGCACCGGCCCTCGTCGTGGCCGCTGTGCTGCTCGTCCCGGCCGGGGCCGCCGCCCTCCTCGCGTGGACCCTCGATGACCTGCTAAACCTGCCCGACGCGATGCGTGCGGCCATGGCGAACGTCCGCCCTGAGGGCCGCGAGCGCGGCGTCGGTGGGCTGTTCCGGACCGTCTGGGCGCTCCGCGCGCTCGCCTTCGAGGGGGCCGGGGCGTGGGCGCGAACGGCCGGGCTGGTGCGCCTGGCGAGCCTCCCGTTCGTGGTCGCCCTGCTGGGCCTCGTCGCCCTCAACGCCGTGGTCGTCGTGGCCGGGCTCGTGGCCCTCGTCGTCCTCGTGCTCTGATGGACGCGTCCACGCTCGCCCGCTTCCTACGCCGCCGGTTCGACCGCGACCACCCGTACGGCTTCAGGCTGACGCTCGCCGGGCTCGTGGCCGTCGCCGCGTTCAGCCTGTTCTTCTTCGCCGTCGACAGCGTGATGCGCGAGGCGGACCTGGACCGCCTCGACGCCCCCGTCCACGACGCGGTCTTCGAGGCCGTCGGCCCGGGGCGCGAGGATCTCGTGTGGGACGTGACGTGGTTCGGCAACCACGACACCGTGACCGTTCTCGTCTGGCTCCTGTCGGCCGCGCTGCTCGCCATACGCCGGCCGATGCTCGCCTTCCGCGTCGCGTTCGCGTCCGGCATTGGCGGGCTCCTCGTGGCCCAGCTGAAGCTGTTCTTCCACCGCGCCCGCCCGCTGGACCAGGTCGTCCCGGCGACGGGCTACAGCCTGCCGTCGGGCCACGCCTTCGCATCGACCGTCCTCTACGGGATGCTGGCGTATCTCGTGTGGCGCCTCGTCCGGGCCCCGGCCGTGCGGTGGGCGGCGGTCGCCGCAGCGGTCGTGGTGGCCGGGGCGGTGGGGTTGTCGCGGATCTACCTCAACGTCCACTACTTCACCGACGTCGTCGCGGGATGGGCGATGGGCGCGGCGTGGTTGTCGACGGTGCTCGCCGCCGTCCACGTCGCCGAACACGGGTGGACGATGCGGGCGCAGCGGCGTGCGGACGGGCGGCGCGCTGGATGAGGTCGCTCCCGGCGGTGTGACCCGACGAGGCGGCCCCTCGGACGGGGAAATCGCGCCGAACGGACAACCTCCCGCCACCCACTGCCCGATCTTCTCGCCTCTCGCTCCCCGCTCCTCCGCATGGCCGGCTACCCACACGACGACATCGAGACCCGCTGGCAGGCCTACTGGGACGCCCACGAGACCTTCCGCCAGCCCGGCCCCGGCGACGACGGGTTCGACGCGTCCAAGCCCGGCTTCTACGCGCTCGACATGTTCCCGTACCCGTCCGGCGCGGGCCTCCACGTGGGCCACCCCGAGGGCTACACGGCGACCGACATCGTCGCGCGGTACAAGCGGATGCGCGGGTTCAACGTGCTCCACCCGATGGGCTGGGACGCGTTCGGGCTCCCCGCCGAGCAGTACGCCATTGAGACGGGCACGCACCCCCGCGTGACGACCGAGCGGAACATCGCGACGTTCCGGCGCCAGCTCAAGCGGCTCGGGTTCTCGTACGACTGGGCCCGCGAGGTGGACACGACGGACCCCGCCTACGTCCGCTGGACGCAGTGGATCTTCCTCACGCTCTACGAGCGCGGGCTGGCCTACGAGTCGTTCGCGCCCGTCAACTGGTGCCCGGCGCTCGGCACGGTCCTCTCGAACGAAGAGGTCGTCGACGGCAAGTCCGAGCGCGGCGGGCACCCGGTCGTACAGC
>JANPJI010000321.1:0-4894 GCA_031425425.1 Rubricoccaceae bacterium | reverse complement strand
CGATGACGATGCCGTTGACCATCCGGCGGCCGTCGACGGACGTTTCGGTTCCGCCGGCGGTGGGGAAGACGAGCACGCGGGCGGCGTCCGGTGGGATCGCGATGGCGGGCCGGCCCGAGACGCCGCGCGCGAGGAAGGCGTTGGCCGCGGCGTCGTAGACGTCGTACGTGCCGAACGTGAGCGGGATCGTCACCGTCTGCGCCGTGGGGTACGGGTTGTAGACGAGGAACGACTGGAAGGACGGCGTGCGGTAGACGTCCGTCTTCCTCAGGTCGAGCCGCAGAATGCCCGGCACCTCGGTCGAGTCCACGACGGCGGCGAGGTAGCCGACGCTGGACGAGCCGTAGAGGGCGAGGTTGGTCGGGGCCCAGCCGCCGCGGACGGCGTCGCCGGTGGCGAGCGGGGTCGCGCCCTGGAAGGAGCCGCGGAGCGCCTCGTAGGCGACGAGCCCGCGCGGGTCGTTGGGGAAGGCCCACGCCTCGCCGTCCTGGTTGGCGGCCGGCAGCTCGGTGCTGTAGAACCGCCGCGAGGCGCTCGCGAGGTTGACCATCCAGCGGCCGATGGCGCGCGCGTAGCGGTCGTCGTACCGCGCGACCGGCACGAGGGCCGCCGCCTGCTGGAAGCCGTTGAGCGCGAACGCATAGCCGTCGCCGTCGACCTCGCCGACGAGCCCGTCCAGCGTCACTCCGCCGCGCGTGAGGCCGGCGAGCGTGCCCCACCCGCGCAGCGCGCCGCGGTCGAAGGACCACGCCAGCATCCGGCCAACGTCGAAGTGGGTGCCGACTTCGGCGTTCATGCGGGCCGCCGCGAGCGTCCCGTAGGGCAGCTGGAGCTCGTAGGACGGGTTCTGCGTCTGCCGCCCGAGCGCTTCGAGGGCCTGCTCGGCCCCGATGCGGTAGCGCTCGTCGCCGGTCTCGCGGTAGGCGCTGTAGAGGAGCCACGCGATGGCCCCGGCGGCCTCGGGCTCGGGCACGCCGTCGAGGCGGGGCGTCATCGTCGAGAGCGCGAAGCCGCGGTAGGCGATGGCCGGGAGCGCCCACGGCGTCGCGCGCCCGCCAAGCGCATTCACGGCGCGGAGCCACTGGTCGGCCACGCTCCGGAACTGCGCGTCCGTGTGACCCGCGCCGGGGTACTGCGCGCGGAGCTGGTAGAAGAAGACGTTGGGCATGGTGTCGTACCACCAGTCCTGCCCGCTCGTCGTCTGGGGGACGTTGAGGTACACGTTCTCCTCGGGGCGGCGGTTGAACCACTCCTCGGCGCGGAGCACCCAGTCGGTGCCGAACTGCGTCCGCTTGTCCGCCCCGGCCCACGTCGCGCCGACGAGCGCGGGGAGCGCGTTGATGGCCTCGCCGGGGATCTCGTTGCCCCCACCGACATAGCTCTCGATGCCGAATCCGCCCTGGCCGGGGTAGTTGACCGTGCCGGCGTACGTCCGTGCGAGCGGGAAAAACGTGCCCGTGCGCGCCACGTCGAACACGAGCGAGTCGTAGCCGGCGGCGACGCGGTCCCAGTTGCGGAGCTGGTAGTCCGCCGGGAGGGCCGGCATCTGGTCGATGCGCGGGATCGCGATCTGCTGCGCCCGCACCGGAGCGAGGGCGGCGGCGAGAAGGAGGAGAAGGAAGAGGCGCATCGGGGCGGAGAACATTCGGTTTTACGTCTGACGTTTTACATCTGTCTTTCTCTTTCTGTCATCCTGAGCGCAGCGAAGGATCTCGGCGGAAAGGCTGGGTCCTTCTCCGGCGGATCCATGATCGGCGGCGTCAGCGTCGAGATCCTTCGCTTCGCTCAGGATGACATATCTGCCTTTCGCATCATCAATTACGCATTACGAATCACACTCCGACCCCCTCCTCCGCCTCCTTCACCCCTGCCCTCTCGACCGCGTCGAGGCATGCCACGAGGTCTGCGAGGACGAGGCGTGCGCCGAAGATGCGGCTGTCCGCCCCGGCGTACGGCACCACGAGGTGCTCGCCGACGACGTAGTTCGCACACGAGAACACGACGTTGTCGACGCCGAGGGCGGCGTCGCCGCGGCGCTCGGCGTCGCCTTCGGGCACCAGGATCGGCTCGACGCGAGCCAGAACAACGGGCGCGCCCGCGAGCACCGCAGCGGGCTCGACGAGGGCAGCGGAAAGGTTGTACAGGCGGCGGCCCTCGAATGAGAAGTGGCCCTGGTGGTAGAGAGACAGGAACCGCCCCTCCCCCAAGTCGACCGGCGGGCCGGCGGCCCCGACCCACGACAGTGCCTGGTCGCGGAACCGGTACGACGCGAGCGCGCAGCCGTGGGACGTCCACGGACCGTCCGGGGCCGCGGCCGAGGCGAGGTGCATGGACATCGGGCTCGGGCCGTCCATCGGGCGGTGCCACAGCCACCAGCGCGGTGCCTCGCCATCGCGAGCGGCAGGCTCGGGAAAGAGCGCCCCGTTCTTGTCGCCGTGCGCGTTGACGTCGCCGGGGATCGGGCCGTGGAGGGTCCAGCGGACGAAGTCCTGCGTCGTGGCGAGGCAGAGCTGGACGCGGCCGGCCGCTCCGTGGGCGAGCGGTGCGCCGTCGCCGGCTCCACCGGGCGTGCTCGTGTAACCCGTGTAGTGGAGGTAGTACGTGTCGCCGACGCGCGTGCAGCGCGCGTCCTCGACGCCGAGGTCGTGGAACGCCTCGTCAGGCGCGAGGGCCGGCTCGGGCGCGCGGTAGACGAGCCGCAGGTCCGGCGTGAACACGGCGAGGCCGAGGGCGGAAGCGACGTGCGGCCCGGCGGGCGTGTCGCGGGCGTAGGCCGTGCCCTGGGCGCGGTAGAGCATCACGCACGCGCCTCCGGCGTTGCGCAGGCGGTCGCGGCGGGCCGGCTCCAGCGCCCAGGCGTCCATCATCCGCTCCAGGTCCGGCCCCGGCTCGACGAGGACGGCGGCGGGGTTGAGGACCACGCCGGACTCCCACGGGTGCTCGGCGATGGGCTCCAGCACGGGCCGCCCGCCGTGTAGGCGCTCGACGGCGACGGGGCTGGCCCCGAGCACGCGGCGGCGGTCGCGGTGGCCCCGGAAGTCGAACGTGACGGGCGGGACCGTCCGCGGCGTCCGGCCCTCCTCGCGGAGCAGGTCCAGCACGTCGGCGAGCGGGGCGTGGGCATGGCCGATGGCGCGGTCGGCCGCGCCGTAGTAGAGGTTCAGGTGGCCGTGCTCGACGGTCGCGCCCTGCGGGAAGACGACGTTGGGGACGTCGCCGTGCGTCTCGAAGTCGAGTTCGGGCTCCAGAACGGGCCGGCGCGTCCGCGCGACGATCCGGCACGGGTCGTCGAGATCGAGCAGGGCGAGGCCGGCGCGGTAGACGTGGTCCGCGTCGGCGGCGTGGTACACGACGAGCCAGCCCTCGGGCGTCTCGATGGGCGGCGGCCCCATGCCGACCTTCTTGGCCTCCCACGCCTGCTCGGGCCGGAGCACGGCCGACGCGTCGAGGTCGGCGAGGGCGCGCTCCCAGAAGCGAGCGCCGGGAGCGAGCATCTGCGCCTCGTCCTCGAAGAAGACGATCTGGACGTCCGGCGCGATGCGGTGGAACATCGCGATCCGCCCGCTGATGAGACCGGGGAAGAGGGCGGCGTCTTTGTCGCGCACGGCCGGCCCGATGCGCCCGTGGCGCTCGACCGTGGTCCAGTCCGTCGTGCTCGCGAGGGCGATGCCGACGCCGTGCGTGGCGATGGCGGCGGGCTCGGCGAGGGCGGTGTACGTGATCCACCAGCGGTCGCCGAGGCGCGTGATGCGGGCGTCCTCGCAGCCGTAGCGGTCCACGTCGCCCGAGGGCGCGATCAGCGGCTCCGCCGCGAGGGCGAACGTCCCGTCGGGCTGGCGTGTGGCGAGGCCGAGGGCCGAGATGTAGCCCTCGAAGCCGAAGCCAGGCTCGTGGTCGTCGGCGTGGTCCACATCCACGCGGCGGTGGCCGGCCGCGACGCCGCGCGCGAGCAGGCGCAGCGTGCCGTCGTCGCTCAGGGCGGCTCCGGGGTTGAAGATGGCCCCGGACGCCCACGGCACCGCGGGCGTGGGCACGAGGATGGGGGCGGGCGCGCGGGCGAACAGGCGGGTCACGGGAGAGGGCGTCACGGGCCGAGGTGGGCGAGGAAGGCGTCGGCCGAGGAACCGACGTAGACCGCCGACTCGTCGGCGGCAGGGTCGAGGGCGACGACGGCGCGGCGGCCGTTCGGGGCGGTCCACACGCGGACGCGGAGCGTGCGCCCGTCGAGCGTCGCTGTGCGTGGCGGCTCGGCGGTGGCGTGCATCCAGTCCACGGCGACCGCGTCGCGGCCGGCTTCGAGGAGCGTCATCTGCGCCTCGATCGTGCTCTCGGCCCCGGCGTTGCCGTTGATGCGCTCGGGGCTGAGGATGCCGTCGTAGCCGCGCCCCGACGCGGGGTCCGCCATGACGACACGGGCGGGGTTGTCGCCGGCGAACCACGCCGCGGCGAGGCCCGCCATTACGCCGTAGTCGGCATTCCCGGTCGCCTCGTGGAGGCGGACGAGCCCGACGGCGGCGGGGCGCACGTCGTAGGCGATCTGCTCGAAGGCCCGCTCCGCCCCTGTTTCGTAGGTGATTTCGTGGAGCCAGCCCTCGACGAGCAGGTGCGCGTAGAGCGTCTCGGCCTCGGCGGCGGCGCTCGCGAGGGCGGACGGTGGAAGGACGCGGGCGCGGACGCCCTCGGCGAGGGCCTGCGTCTGGGAGTTGCCCCAGCCGTGCCACCCGCCGGACCACGACGCGTGCCCGCCCCACGGCGAGGCGGCGAGCGTCCCGAAGCGGAGCCGGCCGAGGCCGTCGGCGAAGCGCTCGGCGCGGCGCGTGCCGGCCGCCGTCGGTGCCGCCTGTTCGAGGGCGACGAGCCCGAGCAGGAGTTCGCTCGTCGCGTCGGCCCCGGT
>JANPJI010000320.1:0-6901 GCA_031425425.1 Rubricoccaceae bacterium | reverse complement strand
CTCACCCCGGCCCAGCAGGCCATCGTGGACCACTATGACAACTCCATCGCCTACACCGACCACGTGCTGGCGGAGGTGATCGAGAGGGTGGCCGCCACGCGCGCACGCGCGGTGGTGGTCTACGCCCCCGACCACGGGGAGAACCTGTTCGACCTGCCGGCCCGCCGGTTGGGGCACGGCGGGCCTACGCTCACCCGGCACGAGGTGGAGATCCCGCTGATCGCGTGGTATTCCCCCGCGTTCCGTGCAGAGCGCCCGGACCGTGTGGCCGCGCTGGAGCGGAACCGGCGGCAGCCGGCGAGCGCCGACGACCTGTTCTTTGCCCTCGCGGACCTCCTCGACGCGGGGTTCGAGGGGATGGACCCGCAGCTGAGCCTCTTCAGCCCCACGTTCGCGCCTCGCCCACGGGAGGTGCTCACCGTCGACGGTGCGGTGGTCTCCTACGACTGCCTCCGCGACCCGCAGCCCGACTGCGAGGGGTCGCAGGTTCGCGTCGCCTCCCTCCGGTAGCGTCTGCCTTCCGGGCCGCAGCGGCACGGGCAGCCTGCCACCGCTCACCCCTTCTCCCGCCGATCCCGATGCCTCGCGTCGATCTCGCCGCCATCGACTACGCCATCCTCGGCGTCTACGTCGCCTCCGTGCTCGGGATCGGGTGGGCGCTCCGGCGCTACGTGCGCTCCTCGGCGGACTTCTTGCTCGCGGGCCGCTCCGTCCCGGCGTGGGCCGCCGGGCTCGCCGTCCTCTCGGCCAGCCTCGGCGCGCAGGAGGTGCTCGGGATGGCCGCGAGCGGGGCGAAGTACGGCAGCGCCGCGAGTCATTTCTACTGGATCGGGGCCATTCCCGCGATGGTCTTCCTCGGCGTCTTCATGATGCCGGTCTACTACGGGAGCCGCGCCCGCAGCGTGCCGGAGTACCTCAGGCTCCGCTTCGACGAGAAGACGCGGGGGTTCCATGCGGTCTCGTTCGCGGCGATGGCCGTGGTCTCGTCGGGCGTCTCGCTGTACGCGATGGGGCTGCTGCTCGGCGTGCTCCTCGGCTGGAGCTTCCCCTTCAGCGTGGTCGTCACAGCCGTCGCCGTCCTCCTCTACATCCTCTTCGGCGGGCTCCGCTCGGCGATCTACGCCGGGGTGCTCCAGTTCTTCCTCCTCGTGGCCGGGCTCGTGCCGCTCGTGTTTCTCGCCCTCGAAGACGTCGGCGGCTGGGCCGGACTCACGGAGCAGCTGGCGGCGACGGCCACCAGGCGGGGCTTCGCGCCGGGCGCGTACATGGAGTCGGGGAGCCACCTCGGCGGCCCCGCCGACAACCCGATGGGCATGGAGGGGCTCGGCCTCGCGATGGGGCTCGGCTTCGTGCTCTCGTTCGGGTACTGGACGACGGACGTCCGCGTGGTCCAGCACGCGATGGCGGCGGACTCGATGGCGGCCGCGCGCCGGGCGCCGCTTCTCGCCGCGTTCCCCAGGGCGCTCTTCCCGGTCTTCGTGATCCTCCCGGGGATGGTTGCCCTCGCGCTCACGACGGGCGGCGGCGAGAGCGACTTCACCCTCCCGGCCAACTCCGACGGGACGTACACCTACGACCTCACGCTCCCCCTCCTGCTCGCGCACTACTTCCCCCCGGGTATGCTCGGGCTGGGGCTGACGGCGCTCATGGCCTCGTTCATGGGCGGGATGGCCAGCAACGTCACCGCCTTCAACACCGTCTGGACGGTCGACATCTACCAAGCCTACATCCGGCGCGAGGCGAGCGACGCGCACTACCTCTGGGCAGGCCGGGCGGCGACCCTCTTCGGCGTCGCACTCTCGGTCGCGGCGGCGTTTCTCGCGACGGCGTTCGACACCATCATGGACCTGCTCCAGATGGTGTTCGCCTTCGTGAACGCCCCGCTGCTCGCCACCGTCCTCCTCGGGATGTTCTGGCGCCGCACGACGGGTCACGGCGCGTTCACCGGGCTCGTCGCGGGGTCGCTGGCCGCGGGCCTCCACCACGGGCTCTCGCTCCCGGCAGGCACCCTGGTCGGAATCAAGGGGGGCTGGCTCGGTCCGGTCCTCAGCACGTACCCGAGCGAGATGGCGCAGAACGTCTGGACGGCGATCTGGGCGTGGACGGCCTGCCTCGTCGTCACCGTCCTCGTGAGCCTGGTCACGCGGCCGCGGCCCGACGAGGACCTGCGCGGGCTCGTGTACGCGCTGACGGAGCGACGCCGCGACGAGAGCCTCGCGTGGTACCACCGCCCAGCCGTGCTGGCCGTGCTCGTGCTCGGGATGACGCTCGTGCTCAACATCCTCTTCTGGTAACCGCCGTGGGCCTCGACGTTCGCCTCCCCATCGGGCTCCTCTTCCTGGCCATCGGCCTCCTCGTCGTCGGCTACGGCCTCGACCCCGGCCACGCTCTCTCGCTCGGGCACAACGTGAACCTGTGGTGGGGGCTCGTGCTCATCGGCTTCGGCGGCGTCATGCTCGCCCTCGGGCGGCGGGGTACCAGCGCCATGCGGCCCGCCCAGACGACGCCGGAGGGACAGGCGACCGAACAGCGCGAGTACCGACCCGGACCGGGAGGTGGCGGTTGTGCGACAGGCGCCGCCGGCTCCGCACGGCCCGGGGTGTGAGAGCTACGAGCCGGAGGTGACGCCTCACCCCGTCTCGCGAAAGGCGACAGACCGCACGAGTGAATGCCCGAGGCGGCAGCAGGGCCGAGTTCTTGCAGTCCGGCCCGTCTGATCCGCACCGACTCATCCCGCCCGCGTGCCCTACCCCGTCTCCCTCGACAGGACGTCCGCTCCTGTGCCGCCTGTCCCATCGTCGTCCACGCTGGGCGCGGGCGCGCTGCTGCTCGGGCTGGCCGTCGTGGGCCTCGTCCTCGCGACGGGGCGGGTGGCGGTGATCGAGTTGGGCGTCCCCGCTGCTGCGCTCGTGGCCGGCCTCGCGCTGCATCGGCGGCGGCCGGCGGCCTACGTCGCGCTGACGTGGTGGGCGTTCCTCCTCGCGCCCGCGCTCCGCCGCCTCGTCGACTACGCCACGGACTACAGCGCGGCGAGCCCCGTCATGCTCGCGCCGTACCTGCTCGTGGCGCCTGCGGCGGTCGAGGCCGTCCGGTCGCTGCCGCTGCTGCGCCGCCGTGAACTGCTCCCGTTCGGGCTCGCGCTGGCCGGCGTCCTCTTTGGATACGCCGTCGGGGTGCTGAAGCACGGGCTGTCGGCCCCGACGTTCGACCTGCTCGAGTGGGCGGGCCCGGTGTGCTTCGGGCTCTACACCGTCCGCGCGTGGGGGGCGTACCCGCTCGTCCGCGACGCGGTCCAGCGGACGTTCACGTGGGGCGTGCTCGTCGTCGGCGTGTACGGCGTCGTGCAGTTTTTCGCGCTCCCGCCGTGGGACGCGTTCTGGATGGAGCACGCGGGGATGCGCTCGATCGGGCTGCCCGAGCCGCTGAAGGTCCGCGTGTTCAGCACGCTCAACGCGCCGGGCCCGCTGGCGTCCGTGCTCGTGGCCGGGCTGGTGCTGCTGCTCGCCGGGCGCGGCGCGGGGCGGTGGCCGGCCGCGGCGGCGGGCTACGCCGCGCTCCTGCTCTCGCTCGTCCGGACGGCGTGGCTCGGGTGGGCCGTCGGGGTCGTCGTCCTGGTGGCGCGGTCGCAGCCGGGGCGGCGAGGGCGGCTCGTCGTCGCGCTCGCGCTCGTCGGTGCGCTCGGGCTCGCGCTGACGAGCCTCCACCCAGCCCTCGACGTCGTCGGCGCGCGGCTGGACACGATGGGCGACGTCGGAGCGGACCACAGCCTCCGCGAGCGGATCGCGTTCGTCCGGCAGATCGGCGGGGCGGCGTTCGTGAACCCGCTCGGGAACGGGCTCGGGAGCACGGGCCGCGCGACGAAGCTCACGACCGGCGCGACGACCGTGTTCGACAACGGGGTCGCCAACGTGCCGTACGTGCTGGGGTGGCCCGGCGGGCTGCTCTACATCGGCGGGGTCGCGCTGCTCGTCGCCGGCGCTCTCCGCGGCCTCCGCGGCGCCCCGGGCCGCCGGCCCGCCGAGGGCGTCGCGACGGCGCTCGTCGCCGTCGGCGTGGCGACGCTCGCGCAGATGCTCTCGGCGAACACGCTCATCGGGCTCTCCGGGATGGTCTTCTGGGGTTTCACCGGGCTCGCCGTCGCCGAGCGCGTCTGGCGGACGGCGCAGGGCCCGCCCGACGACGCCCCGGAGCCCGACGCCCCGGAGCCCGACGCCCCGCCGTCCGACGGCCCGGCGCTTCCCACACGCGCTGAGTCCCTCGCGCAGACCCCGGCTCACCTCCGCCATGACGCAGCACACTAGACCCGCCCCCCGCGCCCGGGCCGCCTCCAGGCCCGACACGACCGGCGCGGCTCGCGCAGCCGTGCCGCCCGGGCCCCGCGTGCTGGCGGTCGGGATGGGGTGGCTCCCCGAGCAGCCCGGCGGGCTCAACCGGGTCTTCTTCAACCTCGCGCGTGCGCTCCCCGAGGCCGGCGTGGCCGTGCGGGGGCTCGTCGCCGCGCGGGTCGCGGGCGGCGGCGTCGAGGCGTTCGCCCCGATGGCGAGCCCGCTCCCGGAGCGGCTCCTCGCCGCGCGGTCAGGCATCGTCCGGGCGCTGGCCGAGGCCGACCCCGACCTCGTCGCGAGTCACTTCGCGCTGTACACGGCTCCGGCGCTGGACCGCCTCCGGGCGCGACCGCTCGTCGTTCACTTCCACGGGCCGTGGGCCGCCGAGACGGCCGCCGAGGGCGGGAACGGGCTGGCCGTCCGGGTGCGGCGGGCCGTGGAGCGGGCCGTCTACCGGCGGGCCGACCGGCTCATCGTGCTCTCTGAGGCCTTCCGCGACGTGGCCGTGCGCGACTACGGCGTCCACCCGGACCGCGTGCGGATCGTGCCGGGCGGCGTGGAGGCCGCGCGGTTCGCGCTCCCGCTCTCGCGGGTCGAGGCGCGCGACCGACTGGGCTGGCCGCAGGACCGCCCCGTCGTGCTGGCGGTGCGGCGGCTGGCGCACCGGATGGGCCTCGAGAACCTCGTCGACGCGACGGCCGCGCTCCGCCGCGCCGTGCCCGACGTGCTCGTGCTCGTTGCGGGCGGCGGGCGGCTCGCCGGGCCGCTCCAGGAGCGAATCGCCGCGGCCGGCCTCGGCGCGCATGTCCGCCTGCTCGGGTTCGTGCCCGACGCCGACCTCCCGCTGGCCTACCGCGCGGCCGACCTCTCGGTGGTGCCGACGGCGGCGCTCGAAGGGTTCGGGCTCGTCGCCGCGGAGTCGCTCGCGGCCGGGACGCCGGCCCTCGTCACGCCCGTCGGCGGGCTCCCCGAGGTCGTCCGCGGGCTCGCGCCGGGCCTCGTCCTGCCCGGCTCCGACGCCGCTACGCTCGCCGACGGGCTGGCGGCGGCGCTGACGGGGCGGCTCCCGCTGCCGACCGACGAGGCGTGCCGGCGCTGGGCGGCGGCCCACTACGACTGGTCCGTCGTGGCGCGGCAGACGCGGGCGGTCTACGAGGAGGCCCTGTGAGCGCTCGCGTGCTCTTTCTCAGCCACGCGGGCGTGCTCGGCGGGGCGGAGCTGTCGCTGCTCGACCTCGCCCGCGGCCTGGGCGGGCGCGCCCACGTGACCCTGTTCCAGGACGGCCCGTTCCGCGAGCGGCTCGACGCGGCGGGCGTCGGCGTCGGCGTCATGGCCGCCTCACCCGGGCTGCTCGGGGTCGGGCGGGGCGGCGGTGCCCTGTCCAGCCTCCGTTCGGTCCCGGGCGTGCTCCGGCAGGTCGGCACGGTGGCCCTGCAGGCGCGCGCCTTCGACGTGCTTTACGCGAACTCCCAGAAGGCCTTCGTCGTCGCCGCCCTCGCCGGGCCGCTCGCCCGTCGGCCCGTCGTGTGGCACCTCCGCGACCTCCTCACGGCCGAGCACTTCGGGGCCGCCCACCGCCGCCTCGTCGTCGCGCTCGCGAACGGGCTCGCCGCGCGCGTGCTCGCCAACTCGGAGGCCACGGCGGCCGCGTTCGTCGAGGCCGGTGGGGCGCCGGGGAAGGTGCGCGTGGTCCACAACGGGATCGCGCCCGGGCCGTTCGACGCCGTCACGGAGGCCGACGTGCGGCAGACGCGGACCGCACTCGGGCTCGGGCCGGGGTCCGTCGTCGGTGTGTTCAGCCGGCTCGCCCAGTGGAAGGGGCAGCACGTGCTGGTCGAGGCGCTCCCGCGGCTCCCCGGCGTGCAGGCGCTGCTCGTCGGCGAGGCGCTTTTCGGGGAGGACGCCTACGCGGCCGAGTTGCGGACTCGGGCCGCGGCGCTCGGCGTGGCCGACCGCGTCGTGTTCGCCGGCTTCCGCGCCGACGTCCCCGCGCTCATGAAGGCGTGTGACGTCGTGGCGCACACGTCGGTCGCGGCCGAGCCGTTCGGGCGCGTGGTCGTCGAGGGGATGCTGGCCGCCCGCCCCGTCGTGGCCGCCGACGCCGGGGGCGTGCGCGAGATCGTCGAGGACGGCCGGACCGGCCGCCTGGTGCGTCCGGGCGATCCCGCCGCACTGGCAGACGCCGTAGCAGCCCTGCTGGCGCGGCCCGACGCGGCGCGCCGGATGGCGGCGGCGGGGCGGGACGCGGCGCGCTCGCGCTTCGCCGTCGGGGCGATGGTAGCGGCCGTTGCGGCCGAGATCGACGCCTGCGCCGCTCGAGGCCAGCGGGGCGACCTCGCGTGGGGCGTGGGGGCGCTCAACCTGCACGGCGGCGACGGGGCCGATGCGGTCCGGGAGTGAGGTGCCGCCGGAGGTGAGCCCGGCTGCGCTCCGGCTCACCCCGTCCGCGCGCGGACGGGGGGCTCGGATCGGCCAGAGACCCAGCCAGATGGCCGGTGCGCTGCCACTCCGGTCCTCCTCGGCGGGCAGACGCTCCGCGGCATCGGTGAGCGTGGCACGGTCAGGGATGCTCTTAA
>JANPJI010000319.1:0-3098 GCA_031425425.1 Rubricoccaceae bacterium | reverse complement strand
ACTACGCCGTGGTGCGGGCCGTGACGGTGCTCGTGATGGCGTGCCCGCACGCGCTCGGCCTCGCCATCCCGCTCGTCGTCGTCAACGGGACGGCGCTCGCGGCCCGGCACGGGCTCCTCGTGAGGAACCGGGAGGCGTTCGAGCGGGCCCGCGACGTCCGCGTCGTCGCCTTCGACAAGACGGGGACGCTCACCGAGGGCCGCCACGGGCTCCGCGCCGTGACCGTGGACCCGGCGTTCACGCTCGCCGAGGACGAGGCGCTCCGGCTCGCGGCGGCCCTGGAGGCGCGGAGCGAGCACCCGCTCGGGGCGGCCATCGTCGACGAGGCCGAGCGGCGCGGGCTCGCCGTCCCGCCCGTCGTGGGGTTCGAGGTCGCGGCCGGGCGCGGCGTCTCGGGGACCGTCGGGGGCACGGCGTACCGGATCGGCCGGCCCGACTGGGCGGCCGAGACCGGCGTCGCGTTCTCGGACGCGCTCAGGCGCGGGCTGGAGGAGGCCGAGGGCCGGGGCGAGGGCGTCGTCGCGCTGATGGACGGCGAGCGCGTGCTCGGCCTGTTCGCCCTCGCCGACCGCGTCCGCGCGAGCGCGAAGGAGGCCGTGGCCCGGCTGAGGGCCGAGGGCGTCGAGGCCGTCATGATCACCGGGGACGCCGAGGCCGTCGCGGAGACGGTCGCGGCCGAACTGGGGCTCACGCGGTACCACGCCCGCGTGCTCCCGGCCGACAAGGCGGCGCTCATCCGGACACTCCGCGAGGGCGGCCGGGACGGACAGCCGTCCCCCGTCGCGTTCGTCGGCGACGGGATCAACGACGCCCCAGCACTCCTCGAGGCCGACCTCGGCGTGGCCAACGGGGCCGGGACGAACGTGGCCATCGAGTCGGCCGACGTCGTCCTCGTCAAGAGCGACCCGCTCGACGTCGTGCGGGCCCTCGCACTCTCGCGGGCGACGTACCGGAAGATGGTCCAGAACCTGTTCTGGGCGACGGGCTACAACGTCGTCGCGCTCCCGCTCGCGGCCGGCGTGGCGGCCCCGTGGGGCGTCGTCCTCTCGCCGGCCGTCGGGGCCGTGTTCATGACGGCCTCGACGGTGATCGTGGCCGTCAACGCCGTCCTCCTCCGCCGGACCCGTCTCGACTGACCCCGCACCCGCCGCCCCGGCCTCCGTGAAACGGACGACTCAGGCGGGACGGAGGTCGAGGCCCCTGGGCTCGGGGTCCCCGAGACCCGGCTCCCGCTGGGCCGGCCGGTTCACGTTCGCGTGCGAGATGGACATGACGGAGGGGACCGACGTGGTCCGCTCGTGAGAGGCCGGCCGGCTACGCCCGGACGAAGCGGGCGAAGAGGAACTGCTGGTCGGCCCCCGACGGCGTCGTGTGGACCTCCAGGCGGTGTTCCACCAGGCGGAGCTCGGGACCGAGTGCGGCGGCGAGGCGCGCAGCGTCGTACCGTTGGACAGGGAGCCCGCTGCACCGCTCTGGCCCGTCCGGCCCGAACGGGGCGATCACCGCCTGCCCCTCCGGCGCGAGGCTGTCGAGCAAGACGCGGCGGTAGCGGTCTTGGTCGGCCCGGTCGGTCAGGAAATGGAAGACGGCCCGGTCGTGCCAGAGCTCCCACGGGTGGGGCGTCGCGAACGAGAGCACGTCTTCGTCGAACCACTCCACCCGTTCGGCGCGACGGCCGAGGCGGGCGCGCACGGCCTCAAGGGCCTCCGCCGCGACATCGAGCAGCCCGACATGGGCGTAGCCGCGGTCGAGGAGCGCATCGACGAGGGACGACGCGCCACCGCCGACGTCAAGGACGCGGGCCGTCGGGTTCAGCCCGGCCGCCTCGATCATCTGAAGCGATGGGAGAGGTTGGGCCTGGAACCAGCTCACGCTGTCGGCCGACCGAGTGGAGTGGACATCGTTCCAGTGTGTCGCGCGGTCCATCGGGTGCTCGTAGCGGGCCTGGCAGGATACCGCGGGCGGCCGAGCGGCGTTGCCGTGCGCTCCACCCCGTCGGGCACAGACCTGTGCCCGCAGCGTTTCACGGGCCCCAGGTGTAACCGTCTGGTACCCCTGCGTCTCTCTGCTGAAACCCGAGCGCCATGACGACGACCGACCGATTTGACGACCATGTCCGCCGCGAGCGGGCCGGCCTCCTCGCCTTCATCCGGTCGAGGCTGGACGACCCGGACCTCGCCGAGGACGTCCTCCAGGACAGCCTGCTCCGCGCTGCTCGCGCGGCCCCCGACCTCCGCGACGACGAGAAGATGACGTCGTGGCTGTACCAGGTCGTCCGCAACGCCATCACGGACGCGTACCGCCGCCGGGCCACGGCCGCCCGCTTCCGCGACGCCTACGAGGCGGAGGCCCGAGCCGCCGACGCCGCGATGACGCCCGAGGACGAGGCGAGGGCATGCGCGTGCCTTCTCGCGCTCGTTCCCGCGCTCACGCCGTCGTACGCCGAAGTCGTCCGGGCCGACCTCGCCGGGGCAGACGCGGACGCGCTCGCCGACCGGCTCGGGATCACGAAGAACACCCTCAAGGTCCGCCGGCACCGGGCCCACCGCCAGCTCCGCGAGAGGGTCGAGCAGACCTGCCGGGCCTGCGCTGCCCACGGCTGTGTCGACTGCACGTGCCGCCACCCCGATCCCCCTTCCCCCTGAAGTGATGACCCGCACCGAAACGCTCACGATCACCGGCATGACCTGCGGCCACTGCGTCCGCGCCGTTCGCTCCGCGCTCGAGTCCGTCGAGGGTGTCGCCGTCGAGGATGTCCGCGTCGGAGAGGCCCGCGTTCGGTATGACGACGTCGCTATCGACCCCGCCTCCCTCGCCCGGGCCGTCGAGGAGGAGGGGTTCGCCGTGAGCACGTAGCGGACCTTCGCGCGCGTTGAACGGTAACCGGGCAGGGGCTACGCCCCTGACGCCTTACCTTGCCAATATGCGGCTTCTCACTGTCCTCTTGGCCCTCGTCGTGTGGGCGCTCGCCTCTCCGGCGGCGCTCGCCGAGCCGTGTCGGGACATGGGGCGCGCCGCAGAGCCGACGACCGAGCCCGTCCGAGCTCTTCCAGGTGCCGAGCTCGGGACGTGTTGCTCGGCGGGATCCGGTTGCGGCG
>JANPJI010000318.1:0-2078 GCA_031425425.1 Rubricoccaceae bacterium | reverse complement strand
CGGACCGCCACGGTGCCGCGGACCGGGTTGGCGACGGCCATCGCGAGGCCGCTCTGCGGCGTGCCCTCGCCCGCCGTGATGACCTGGCCCGTGATCTGGATGTTGTCGATCCCGATCAGCTCGTCCGAGCCGAGCGCGTTGTACGTCAGCCAGCGGATGTCCAGCGAGGCCTGGCCGTTGGCCGCGGCCGGGAGCGTCACGTCGATCGGCGTGTCCAGCGTCAGGCTTGGGCCCGCCGAGGCGTCGGCGACGTAGGCCGCGTCGACGTTGGTGTAGTCGCCCGTGGTACCGGCGCGGAACTGCAGCGCGACGGGCTGGATCGAGTTGTCGGCGTTGTCGTCGATGTCGCGGAGGAGGTACCGGACGCGGATGTTCTGGAGGCCCGTCGAGATGACGCGGAGGACGAGGTGCGGGACGTCGGCCGTGCCCGAGCCCTGGAAGGCGACGACCGGGTTGGCGATCTCGAACTCGTAGAGGCCGCCCGACGTGGACGTGCCCGGCGTCGTCGCGTTGGCGTTGACATCGACGGGCGTCGCCGAGCCGTCGGCGAGGATCAGGCGCGCGTCCGTCGTCGCGTTGACGACCACGAGGTCGTCGCCGCGGTAGCCGACGAAGCCGGGCACGGTGGACCAGTCGTCGGTCGTCGTGATGAGGCCGACGTTGGTCCAGTCCTGCAAGAACGGGAGCGGCTGCGCCGTCTGCGCGAGCGCGGCCGGGGCGAGGAAAACCGACGCAGCAACGGCGGCGGTGCGGAGTGTAGAGAGGCGCATGGAGGCGTAGGAAAAGAGAGAGCGGCGGAGTGCCGCGGGCCAAACATAAACGGTATGAGAGGCGATAGGGGCAGGCCGCCGCCGTCCGAACAAAAACCGTAACGTCCCCGAGAGGCCGCCCGGCCCACCGTTCGTGCCGTTTTCGAGCAACAGGGCGCGCAAAGAGCCGTTTCGTGACGACGTTGAGGTGCCGCGCGTCGCCGGCCTCCGCCGTTTCTTCCCGCAGGTGTCCCCGCCCCCCATGGCCCGCCAGTTCGCCGTCCCCGACCTCTACCGCAGCCCGGTCGTGTCGCGCGTCAAGAACGCCCGGACCGCTGCGGACCCCCGCAAGCGCGACCTGAGCCCGTCCGTGCTGGACTTCGGGCCGCTGCGCGTGCGCCTCGCGCGGCACTTCGGGTTCTGCTTCGGCGTCGAGAACGCCATCGAGATCGCCTACCGCGCCCTCGACGAGCACCCCGCGAAGGCGGCGGCCGGGCGCGTCTTCCTGCTCTCCGAGATGATCCACAACCCGCACGTCAACGCGGACCTGATGGCGCGCGGCGTGCGGTTCCTGCGGACGACGACGGGCGAGACGCTCGTCCCGTTCAGCGCGCTCGGGCCGGACGACCTCGTGATCATCCCGGCGTTCGGCACCACGACCGAGATCATGGCCGAGCTCGCCGCGCGCGGCGTCGACGTCGAGGCGTACGACACGACGTGCCCGTTCGTCGTCCGGGTGTGGAAGAAGAGCGCCCACATCGGCCAGAAGGCCTTCGCCGTGGTCATCCACGGCAAGCGCGACCACGAGGAGACGCGCGCCACGTTCAGCCGCGCCGCGGCGGACGCGCCCGTGGTCGTCGTCCGCGACATGGCCGACGCCGAGGCGCTCGCGGCCGTCGTCGAGGGACGCGAGAACGCTGCCTTCTTCCACGCCCGCTTCGACGGCCGCACGACGCCCGGCTTCGACCCGGCCCGCGACCTCGCCCGCTTCGGCGTCGTCAACCAGACGACCATGCTCGCCACCGAGACGGCCGAGATCGCCGAGCGCCTGCGCCTCGCCGTCGTCGCCCGCGACGGGGCCGACGCGGCGTTCGCGGACACGTCGGACACGCTGTGCTACGCGACGAAGGAGAACCAGGACGCCACGCTGGCCCTCATCGAGGACGGCCTCGCGGCCGGGGCCGACCTCGCGCTCGTCGTCGGCGGCTCGAACTCGTCCAACACCTCGCACCTCGTCGAGCTGTGCGAGCACGCCGGCCTGCCGACCTACTTCGTCGAGTCCGCGGACGACCTCACGAGCCCGCGCGAGATCCACCACGTCGACTGGCG
>JANPJI010000317.1:0-3045 GCA_031425425.1 Rubricoccaceae bacterium | reverse complement strand
CGCACGCCGCCACGGCGGCCCGGATGCGCCGCGCCCTGACCGAGCGCCTGTGGGACGACGACGCCCGCTACCTCCTCAACGGGATCGACTCCACGACGACCGACCGCCACTACTACACCGGCTCGCTCCTCGCCGCCGCCTACGGCCTTCTGGACGCGCCCCGCCGCGACGCGCTCCTCGAAACCGCTCGCCGTGAGCTGCTCGACGTGAACGTCGGCGTGCGCAACGCCGCGCCGATGGACTACCACCTCCTCACCGACGTGTACCGCTTCCAGCCGGGCGAGGTCGGCGCGCCGGGGCTCTACATGAACGGCGGCGTGTGGCCGCAGGGCAACGCGTGGTACGCGCTCGGCCTGATCGCCGCCGGCCGCCCCGACGATGCCCGCGACGTGCTCGTGCGCTACCTCAGCGTCGCCGGCGTGCGGGACAGCCCCAACGGCCAGCCCGCGTTCTACGAGTACCGCAACGCGGACCCGACCTCGGCGGCCTACGGGGCCGTCGACAAGCCGACGTTCCTGTGGGCCGGCGGGTGGTTCCTGCACGTCCTCTACCAGCTCGCGGGCGTCCGCGAGACGCCGTGGACGCTCGGCTTCAGCCCGGACCTCCCCACCGGCTTCGAGACGGTCGCGTACGACCTCGCGGCGTACGGTGCGACGTGCCGCGTGTCGTGGTCCGGCACAGGCCGCACCTTCCGCCGCATCACCGTCGACGGCGCGGACTCGCCCTCGGCGATTCTCACCGGCCCTACGGCCCACGTCGAGTTGGAGCGTGGCGTGCCGGCGGCCCCGTACCTCGCCGAGGCGACGGCGATCGTCGAGCGCGTCGAGCGGACAGGCCGCGGGCTCGTCGTCACTGTCCGCGGCGTCGCCGGGCAGGAGGCCGAGCTCGTCGTCGTGTCGCCGACGCCGCTGCGGAGCGTCCGCGTGGATGGCGTCGCCCTGCCAGCGTCGGCCGTCATCACCGAGGCGACGGACGGCGGGCATGTCGTCCGCGTGCGGTGGCGGCTGAGCGCGACCAATGCCGCCGTGGCCGTCGCGTTTTGAGGCGTCTCGCGGAGCGGTGCCGACGGAGCGGTCGCGTGCGGTTTGCTCCGCTGTGCCCTGGCGGACGCTCCAGGACATATCAACATTGAGCGAACAAAGCGCTTCCCCAATTTGTGGTAGCGCTTCCTGCATCCCGTCTTGGCAACCGACCGGCAGAGCAGCCGATATCAGGGCTGTTCCAACACCGCGGACACGATTCTCCGCACTGCCATGTCGGTTTCCCTTCCCTCCGCCCCGTTCCCCGTGCTCGCCTTCCGGTTTGGCCGGGCGTCGCACTCGGGCCACTGCGCCCACTGCGAGCGCCTGAGCCAGTGGGACGACCTCACCTTCGCGTACCGCTGCCGCGACTGCGGGAGCGACCCCGTGGAAGACGCCGACGCCTCGTTCGTCCCGTTCCGCACGCCTGCGCCAGTACCCGCGCCGCGCCGCGCCGGCCGGGCGGACCGGCGCCCCGAGGCCCGGTCGGGCGGTCCGTCGCTGTGGTCGTGGCTCAGCCGCGATCCGAGCCCGGCACTCTGATCCGGCGCACTCGCCGCGCGTCTGGCGTACTTCGTGCTCCGGCTCCATCGAGGGATGTCCATCCACCGTGGTTCTTCTGAACAGGCGGAACGGGTCTCGGCCTGGCCGCTGGCGGGTTCCGGAGGACACGTCTGCTCAGGGGTGACGGAGTCTCAGCCGGACGAGTGCGGCGTAGCTGTCGCAGACACTCGCGAGAGCGTCGGCCGGCTCGTCGTGCTCGACGACGACGTGTTCGAGCCCGGCCTGCGCGGCGCAGGCGAGGATCCGCGCGAAGTCGATCTCGCCTGCGCCCACGTCGGTCATCTCGCCCGCCGCCGTGCGGTCCTTCACGTGCAGCAGCGGGAACCGGCCGGGAAAGCGCGAGAGCCAGTCGACCGGGTCGTGGCCGGCGTGGACCGCCCAGAACACGTCCAACTCCATCGAGACGAGGGTCGGGTCGGTCTCGTCGAGGAGCACGTCGTACCCCGAGCGGCCGGCCTCGAACGGCTCGAATTCGTCTGAGTGGTTGTGGTAGGCGAGCCGGACTCCCGCGGCACGCGTGCGCTCGCCGAGAGCATTGAGTGCCTCCGCCGTCCGGCAGTAGCCGTCGAGGGATGCCCGCAGCGCCTCGGGGAGCCCTGGCACGACGAGAAATCGATGCCCGAGGAGGTCTGCGACCTCTAGGTGCGCGCCCAGGTCGGACTGGAGCGCATCGAGGCCGACGTGGGCGGCGGGTGCCGTCAGGCCCACGTCGTCGAGGATGGCCCGGACCTCGTGCGGGTCGGCCCCGGGGAGCCCGGCGAACTCGACCTCGTCGTAGCCCATCCGCCGGAGCGCCCCCAGGGTGCCGGCGACGTCGGCGGCGAGAACGTGCCGGACGGTGTGGAGCTGGACGCCGAGGCGACGGGGGAAGCCAGAGGGAGCGGCGGAGAGCATGACCTCAACGCGGGCGAACGGTCGCGAGGCCGCCGTCGACGCGGATCGTCTGGCCGGTGACCCACGAGGAACGGCCACTGTCGAGGAGCCAGTCGATGGCCTCCGCCACGTCGTCCGCCTCGCCGACACGCCCGAGCGGGTGGAGAGCCGCCGAGGCCGCCTCAGCCGCGTCGCTCGCGAGCAGGCGCGCCGAGAGGGGCGTCCGCACGAGCCCCGGCGCGACGGCGTTGACGCGGATCCCGCGCGGGGCGTACGTCGCCGCGGCGCTCCGCGCGAGGCCCTCGACGCCCGCCTTGGCCGCCGCGATGGCCTCGTGGTTGGCCAGCCCGACGCCGGCCGCCGCGCTCGACATCAGCACGACGGACCCGCCGGTCCCGTACATCGCCTTCGTCGCGGCGCGGACGAGGGCGAAGGCGGAGTAGAGGTTGAGCCGGAGCGTCTGCTCGAACTCCTCGGGCGTCGTGAGGTGGCCCGGCTTGAGCAGGATCGAGCCGACGAGGTTGGCAGCCCCGTCGAGGCGCCCGTACTCGGCGACGGCCCGCTCGGCGGCGGCCTTCACGGCCTCGGG
>JANPJI010000316.1:0-2573 GCA_031425425.1 Rubricoccaceae bacterium | reverse complement strand
GTCGTCCTGTCGCACGCGCACATCGACCACTCGGGCCGCCTCCCGCAGCTCGTCAAGGACGGCTTCGCAGGGACCATCTGGGCCACGCACGCGACGCGGGACCTGTGCGCGCTCATGCTCCGCGACAGCGCCCACATCCAGACGTCGGACGCCGAGCGAGTCAACAAGAAGCGCCGCCGCGACGGCGAGCCCGAGGTCGTGCCGCTCTACGACGAGGCCGACGCCGAGACGGCGGTGGGCCAGATCGTGGGCGTGCCGTACGGGTTCGCCTTCGAGCCCGCGCCGGGCGTCCGCGCCGTCTTCCGCGACGCCGGCCACATCCTCGGCTCCGCCACGGTGACGCTGGACGTGACCGAGGACGGCGTCACGAAGACGCTCGGCTTCACGGGCGACCTCGGCAACCCCGGCCGGCCCATCCTCCGCGACCCCGAGCCGCTCCCGCCCGTCGACTGGCTCATCTCGGAGTCCACCTACGGCGGCGAGACGCACGAGCCAAACACGGACGCCCGCGAGCGGCTCCGGGCCACCGTCGAGCGGACGGTCGCGCGCGGCGGGCGCGTCGTTGTGCCGGCGTTCGCCGTCGGCCGCACGCAGGAGCTCGTCTACGCCCTGAACCGCCTCGAACACGAGGGCCGCCTCCCGGCGATCCCCGTGTTCGTGGACAGCCCGCTCGCGGTCAACGCGACGGCCGTCTTCCAGAGCCACCCCGAGTGCTACGACGACGACGTGCTCCGGACGATGCTGACCGACGACAACCCGTTCGGGTTCGGGCGGCTGGAGTACGTCCGCGAGGCCGAGCGCTCCAAGGAGCTCAACGCCATCGAGACGCCGTACATGGTCATCTCGGCGAGCGGCATGGCCGAGGCCGGGCGCATCCTGCACCACCTCCGCAACTCGATCCGGAACCCGCGGACGACCGTCCTCATCGTCGGCTTCATGGCGGAGCACACGCTCGGGCGGCGCCTCGCCGAGCGGCAGCCCGAGGTCAAGATCTTCGGCGAGATGGTCCCGCTCAACGCCGAGGTCGAGGTCATGTCCGCCTTCTCGGCGCACGCGGACGAGCCCGGCCTGCTCGGCTTCATCGGCGCGCTCGACCGCAGCCGGCTCAAAACCGTCTTCCTCGTCCACGGCGAGACGGACCGGATGGCGGCCCTCACCACGGCGCTCGGCGGCATCGGCATCGCGGACGTGCAGTCGCCCGCCCGTGGCGAGACGGTCCAGTTGATGTAGCGATCGTCACCACCGCCGCGGCGCGGGGAGCGCGCCCACGACGGCGAACGCGGCCTGGTAAAGCGTTCCGGCGAGGTCCAGCAGCGGCTGCGCCAGCCGCAGGTCGCCCGCAGCCCCGAGCGCCTCGAAGGCGGGTCCGAACGCGGCCCGCTGCACGAGCAGGTGGAGGGCGACGAGCCCCCAGCCCGTCGGCGCGCCCGTGGCCGCGTGCAGGAGGGGCGCGCCGAGCCACAGCACGAGGGCCGAGACGTGCAGCGCGCCCAGCGCCGCGAGCACGCCCGGCGCGTAGTGTGCCCCCGCCGAGGCGTGGCGGCGCTTCTGCCGCCAGAACGCGCCCCATCCGGCCGGTGCCTCCGTCGGCACGTGTGCCGTGGCGTCGGGCACGTAGCGGACGCCCGCCGCGCGTTCCCGCGCCACGGCCTGCACGAACAGGTCGTCGTCGCCCGAGAGCGATCCCGCCGACGCCTCGAATCCGCCGATGCGCGCGAACAGGTCTGCCGGGTACGACAGGTTGCGCCCGACGGCCTGCCACGGCCGCCCCCAGCCGACGCCCGCCGCGGCGAGGGCGGCCGTCTGGAGCGTCTCGTAGCGGACGAACGCGTTCAGCGCGCCCGCGCGCTTCACGACCGGCGAGAAGCCGACGAGGACCGCCCCGTCGTCCTCTCCGTCCGGCGCGGCGTGGCGGGCGAGCGCAGCGAGCCACGTGGCCGGCGGCTCGGTGTCGGCGTCCGTCAGCGCGAGCCGCGTGTGGCGCGCCGCAGCGATTCCGGCCGCGAGCGCGCGCTTTTTCGGTGCCGCGGTGGGTGCGGCGTCCGGTGCGATGCGGACGAGGCGCAGGTCCGGCCCGCCCGTCGCCGTCCACGCCGCGGCGGTCCGCTCGACGAGCGCGCCCGTCCCGTCGGTGGAGCGGTCGTCCACGACGACGACCTCGTAGGCCGGTCGGCCGTCCGGCCCGCGGTGCGTCTGCCGGCGCAGGGCCTGGAGGAGCGCGGGCAGGCGCGCCGCCTCGTCGTGCGCCGCGACGACGACCGAAAGCGCGACGCCGGGCCGCGCCTCGGGCGGGTCGTCGTCGTCGCGTGGCCCCAGTCCGTCCTCGTCGAGCGCGTCGGCCATGCGCCGCCAGCCCAGCGCCACCCACCCCCACGCGAGGACGTTGACGGCGAACGCGGCGACGAGCGCCGGGAGGAGGAGGTCGGTCACCAGAGCGGGCAGCGGGAGGGGCCAAGATCGCGCCGCGTCAGGCGCACGCGCCGCGCGCCTCGGCAGCCGGTCCGGGCGGGCCAGCCAGGCCGCTGCGGGCGAAGGCAGCCGGCGTCTGCCCCGTCGCGTCCCGGAACCGCCGG
>JANPJI010000315.1:0-8409 GCA_031425425.1 Rubricoccaceae bacterium | reverse complement strand
CGAGGCCGGCGGGGCCGTCGTCGCGCTCGACGCCGCCGGGCGTACGGTCGTGACGGCGGTCGTCACCGGCCCGGACGGTTTCTTCGACACGGCCATCCTCACGTTCCGCCTCACGCGCCAGGGCGCGCTCGACCCCGCCTTCGGCGACGGCGGCACGGCGACGGCCGACTTCGGCCCGGCCTTCGACATCGCGCTTGCGGTCGTGACCGACCCTGCCGGCCGTGTCACGGTCGGCGGCGGGACGATCAACTTCACCACCGGCAGCGCCGACCTCGTGCTGGTCCGCTACACCGGGGCGGGCCAGCCCGACGGCTCGTTCGGTACGCAGGGCGTCGTGCGTTCGGGTGCGTTCGGGGCCGGGGCCCTCGCGTTCGACCTCGCCGTGCAGGCCGACGGCAAGCTGCTCGTCGGCGGGACGGCCGGACCGGGCGACGCCGGCGACTTCCTGCTCGCGCGCTACACCGAGGCCGGCACGCTCGACACCGCCTTCGGCACCGGCGGCCGGACGCTCGTCAGCGTAGGCGACAACGACGTCGCGTACGGGCTCGCGTTCGAGGGCAACGGCCGTGTGGTCCTCGCCGGCACGACGGGCGACGTCAACACGGACGACACGTCGATTGCCGTGGCGCGCTTCCTCACGGACGGGCGGCCGGTCGCGGGCGAGGAGCCGCCCGGCTCGGGCGGGCTCGCGCTCGCCGCCGCCCCGAACCCGTTCGGCGCCGCGGCCGCGGTCACGCTCGCGCTCGCCGAGGCCGGCGCGGCGCGCGTGGCCGTCTACGACGCGCTCGGCCGCGCCGTGGCGGTGCTCCACGACGGCCCGCTCGCCGCCGGCGTGCGCACGTTCCGCCTCGACGGAGCCGCGCTCGCGCCGGGCCTCTACGTCGTCCGCGCGGAGGGCGCAGCGGGCGGAGCGACTGTCCGGGTCGTCCGCCGGTAGCCCCGGTCGGAGCCGTAGGCCGGAACCGCCCTCTGCCCGTGCCGTTGCCCGAGCCCCATCTCCCACTCGCAATGTCCACCGACACGCCCAAGGCCCCCGAGCAGAACCAGCAGAGCGACGCCATCGACGAGACGGCGGCCAGCCAGGAGGTCTCGGCCCACGAGACGGACGGCGCGCGCGTCGCCGAGGCCGGCCACGGCTATGTCGGCCGCACGATGTCCGACGACCTCAAGACGACATCGCGCGTCGAGGGCAGCGGCGAAGAGGCTGCGCCGGCGGACGCCGACGGCTGAGCGCACAGCGGGCCGCGTGCTGCGGAGAGATTTTGTGGGTCGGCTTGCCCGCATCGGCAGGGAATGACGCCAGAAGAGGAGAACGGGCCAAGTGCCTGCATTCCCACTTTTTCCGGCACCCATGACTCTCTCGACCCGCGCGCTCGCCCTCGGGCTCGTCGCCGCGCTCACGCTCACCGCCTGCGACTCGGGCGGTGCCAACGGCTCCGTCACCGCCACGGGCACGGTCCTCAACACCTTCGACCGACCGGTCGACGGGGCCACGCTGACGCTCACCGGCGGCACCGGCGGACCGGCGTCCGTGACGACGACGGCCACGGGCACGTTCCTCGTCCAGGCACCGCCCGGCACCTACACCCTGACGCTCTCGCACCCGAACTACACCACGGCCTCGGCGTCCGTGACGGTCAGCGAGGGTGCGCTCACGACGCCGCGCCTCACCGGGCCGGGCACGCTCGTGACGTCTCTCGTCAACGCGCTCAACGGCGAGGGCATCCCGAACTCGTCCATCCTGTGCGCCTACCGCCGCCCGGACGGGTCCTACCTTGCGCCGCCGGCCTTCGACTTCTCGGTCACGACGAGCGCCACCGGGGCCGTGAGCGTCACCGGGACGCCCTTCGGGGCGATGCAGTGCACAGCCACCACGCCCTTCGGCGCGCAGACGTTCACGGTCGACATCGGCCAGACCGGCACGACGACCCCCCCCCCCATCCCCGCGACGCCCCTCCCGGCGACGGGCGAGTTCCGCGTCGTCCTCTCGTGGGGCCAGACCCCGGACGACCTCGACTCGCACGTGACCGGCCCGAACGGCTCGGGCGGCCGCTTCCACGTGTACTACTCGAACGAGTCGGAAGCCGGCACCACGCTCGACCTCGACGACACGAACGGCGAAGGCCCCGAGACGATCACCATCGACGCCAACAGCGGGATGTACCGCTACTCGGTCCACAACTACGATGACCAGTCCGCGGCGGGCGCGCAGGGCATCGCCGCGTCACCGACGACGGTCCGCCTCTTCGGCTCGACGGGCCTGATCAAGACGTACACGGCCCCCGCCGCGACGGCGGGCAACACGTGGCGCGTGTTCGAGCTGACCGTCACCGGGACGACGTTCACGCTCAGCGACGCCGCGGGCGTCGGGCTGGGCTACGTCACGGCGTCGGGCTCGGGCGACGCGACCACGTTCCTGACGGGCGGCCCCGGCGAGACGCCGATGCCGAAGGGCATCGAGCTCTAGCCCCCCGACCAGCGGCCGTTTGTTGTGGTGGCGGACGGTCCGCTGTGAGGCCGCGTCTCCGCGAGGAGGCGCGGCCTCGCGCATCGAGGCGCGCGCGTCGAGCCTTGCGGGTCGGGGCGCGCCTGTCCGGCGCGGGGCGCGCCTGTCCGGCGCGGTCAGTCCTCGTGTCGAAGGCGTAGCGGAGACGGGGACCGGCGGCAAGTGGGCAAGACACAGAGGCGGACGGGCGGGTGGGGCGCGGAGGTATCCGCCGGTGCGTGGCCACTCTGCACCGCCGGCTGCCCGGTCCGGCGCACTTCTCCGCTAAACAGGGAGCGGCCGCCTGTCCGCTGCGCACTCCATCCCTACCTCCATGACCCACACGCTCCGCTCACTCGCCTTCGGGCTGGCCCTCGCCCTCACGCTCACCGCCTGCGACAGCGGGACCGACACGCCCGACGGTGCCGTCGCCGCGACCGGCACGCTCGACAACAACTTCGGGGCCCCCGTCGAGGGCGCGACGATGACGTTCACGTCGGGCGCCGCCCGGGGCTCGGCCTCCATGCCGTCATACACGACGACGTCGGGCGCCAACGGCGCCTTCAACCTCAACATCCCGCCCGGGACGTACACGCTGACCGTCGCGCACCCGAACTACGGGACGACGACCACGACCGTGACCGTCAGCGCGAACGGGCAGGTCACGATCCAGACGCCCGTCACTGGGCCGGGCATCTTCGAGACGCTCGTCGTCAACGCGCTCAACGGGCAGAGCATCCCGAACGCATCGCTCGCGTGCTACACCGGGACAACGATGACCGGGGAGGCCGCCTTCACCGCGACGTCCAACGCGTCCGGCCAGGTCAGCGTGACCGGGACGCCCTACGGGGCGCTGCAGTGCTCGGTGACAGCGCCGGGGCTCCCCACCCAGACGTTCGGGGTCACCATCGCCGCGACGGGGACGACGACGGCCCCGCCGGTCACGGTCGTCCCGCTCCCCGGCGTGGGCGAGTACCGCGTCGTCCTCACGTGGGGCCAGACCCCGTCCGACCTCGACTCACACGTGACCGGGCCTGACGGCTCGGGCGGGCGCTTCCACGTCTATTACGCGAACCCGTCCTTCGGGAGCACGACGCTCGACCTCGACGACACGAGCGGGTCGGGCCCCGAGACGATCACGGTGAGCGCGGCCTCGTCGGCTCAGGGCGAGTACCTGTACTCGGTCCACAACTACTCGGACCAGAGCACGGCGGGCTCGCAGAGCATCGCGTCCTCACCAACGACGGTCCGCGTCTTCGGCCCGCAGGGGCTCCTCCGGACCTACGTGGCCCCGGCGGCGACGCCGGGGAACACGTGGCGCGTGTTCGGGCTCGTCGTCTCGGGCACCACGGCGACGCTCAACGACAACTGCTCCGCGAGCCTGCCCCCGAACCAGCCCTGCGGCGGCCGGAGCTACCTCACCGCGGCCAACTCGGGCGACATGGGCACGTTCCTGACAGGCGAGCCCGGCGGGTCGATCGCGGAGAAAATCGCGCTCTGAGCCGTGGACGGCCCGTTGTGGTGACGGGTCAGCCGCGTCGAGGCCGCGTCTCCGTGGGGGGACGCGGCCTCGCACGTTTCCGCCCTACCGGTATCCGGCGGCCTGGAGGCGGAACAGCTCGGCGTAGGTCCCCCCGAGCGCCAGCAGCGCCTCGTGCGTGCCGATCTCGGCCACGCGCCCGCCCTCCAGCACCGCGATCCGGTCCGCCATGCGGACGGTCGAGAAGCGGTGCGAGATGAGGATGGCCGTCTTGCCCGCCGTGAGGTCCTTGAAGCGCGCGAAGACGTCGGCCTCGGCGCGGGCGTCGAGCGCGGCCGTGGGCTCGTCGAGGATGAGCAGCTGCGCGTCGCGCATGTAAGCCCGGGCGAGAGCCACCTTCTGCCACTGCCCGCCCGAGAGGTCCACGCCGGTCTTGAAGCGCTTGCCGAGCGTCTGCTCGTAGCCCCCGGGCAGGCCCGCGACGACCGTGTCGGCGAGCGAGCGCTCGGCGGACGTCTCGATGCGCGGGCGGTCCTGCCGCGCCTCGATGCGGCCGACGGCGATGTTCTCGGCCGCCGTGAGGTGGTAGCGGACGAAGTCCTGGAAGATGACCCCGACGGCGTTGCGGAGGCTCGCGAGGTCGAACTCGCGCAGGTCCGTGCCGTCGAGCAGGATGCGGCCCTCGTCGGGGTCGTAGAGGCGCGCGAGGAGCTTGACGAGCGTCGTCTTGCCGGCCCCGTTCTCGCCGACGAGCGCGAGCGCCTCGCCGGCGCGGAGCGTGAACGACAGCCCGCGGACGGCCCATTTCTCCGACCCGGGGTAGCGGAAGCCGACGTCCTCGAAGACGAAGCCCTCACGGATCGGGTCCGGCACGCGTGGCGCGCCTGGCGCGGAGACGACGCGCGGCTCGATCTCGAAAAACTCGAACAGGTCCGCGAGGTAGAGCGCCTGGCCGGCGACGGACGAGAAGCTCGACAGGAGCCCTTCGAGGAGGCCGCGCATCCGGCCGAAGGAGCCCGCGAGGAACGTGAGGTCGCCGATCGAGAACGCGCCCGTGGCCGTCCGGTAGAGGATCGCCGCGTAGGCCGCGTAGTAGCCCAGCGAGCCGACGCCCGAGAGGAGCGCGCCCCACGAGGCGCGGCGCACGGCGAGCGTCCGGTTGGCGGCGTAGAAGCCGTCCGCGAGCGTCCGGTAGCGGTCCGTGAGGTACGTGTTGAGCCCGAACACCTTGACCTCCTTCGCCGTCTCGTCGCTCGCACCGACCATCCGGAGGTAGTCCAGTTCGCGCCGCTCGGGCGTCCACGCGTAGGTCAGCGAGTAGGACTGGGCGTTGAAGTGGGCCTCGCCGAGGAAGGCGGGCACGAGCGCGAGCGCGAGCAGCAGCAGCAGGGCCGGCGCGTAGGCGACGAGCCCGACGCCTAGTGTGACAACGGTGAGGGCGTCCTGCGCCTGTCCGAACACCTGGCTCAGGAGCACCATCCGGCCGGTCGTCTGGCGGCGCGCACGCTCGAGCTTGTCGTAGAAGTCCGCGTCCTCGAAGTGGGCGAGGTCGAGCGCCGCGGCGTGCTTCATCAGGCGCACCGACGTTTCGTTGGTGAACAGGTCGCCGAGGAGCGAGTCGCACAGGGCCGTCGCCCGGCCGAGCAGGTCCGAGAGGAGCGCGAGCGCGAACTCGGCGAGCAGCAGCGCCCCCAGGTGCGCGAGCGGGCCGGACGTCCACGCGTCGACGGTGAACGCGCCGGAGAGCGCGCCCGCACCAGCCACGGCGACGACTTCGTCCACGACGAGCTTGCCGATCCACAGCACGGCGACGGGCACGAACGCACGCACGAGGCGCAGCGCGACGGTCGCCCCGGTGAGACCCCGGCTCGTAGCCCAGACGAGCCGGAACAGCGGCGGGAGGTACTTCAGCGCGCCGACGCGCTCGCGGAAGGGGAGCGCGCGGGCGGCCGTCGCCGCGCCGCCGGGTCCGGACGACTGCTGGCGAGCGGCGCGGGCGTCGCCGCGCGGGCCGGGAGTGGAGGAGGACGCCATGGCGCGTCCACGCCGTCGCCGTGGGCGCGGTTCGCGGCCCGAGCGACTCACCGTCGCGGCGGCTCAGGTCCGACGATGCGTGGCGACGTACATCCCGTGGGCGGCGAGGGCGCGCCAGGCCCGGATACCGGGCCGGCGCAGCGCCTCGTGAGCGACGACACGCGCCGGCAGACGGCGGTGCAGCCGCGCACCCGTCCGCCGCGCACCCGGTGCCCAGGCACCGGCGAGGAGCGCCCATGTACGGCCAGCGGTTTTCGGAGCGAACAGGGGTGCGAGGTGCCAGAACGCCTGGTCGAGCGTCGCGTCGAGCGCCACGTCGGGCTCGCCCGCCGCTGACCGCTCCATAGCGATGGAGGCCGCCCGCACCTCGTCGGCGCTCCCGCGGACGACCGCGCCGACGATCCCGCGGAACGCCCGGGCGAGGCCGAGCCGCTGCTCGGCCGAGGCTGCGGCGTCGGGACGCACTTCGGTGCGGTGGCGCACGGCACTCTCGCTCGCGGCGACGTGGGCCGCGGCATAGTCCAGCACCCGCTCGCGGCGCAGCACGCCCGCGTGCGAGGCGGCGTGGAGGCGGTAGCCGACCGTCACCGCCCGGACCTGGACGAGCGGCCGGGCCGCCCCGAGCAGGAGCCACGCGCCCATGTCGGCCACGCCCTCGACGCCCACAGGCCAGCCGCCGGCCGCATCGAGCGCGGCGCGGCGCATCACCACGCCGGAGGGCGTCGGGTAGAAGCCGGCCGGAAACCGCTCCCACGGGTCAGCAGGCTCCGTCCCGGCGTCCGACACGTCGAACGCGGGCAGAGTGCCGTCGTCAAACGGGCACAGGCCGGCGACGGCGGCGGGAGCACCCGCGTCGGCATGGAGCGCAGCCGCGAGGCGTCGCAGGTGGTCCGGGTGCCACAGGTCGTCCTGGTCCAGCAGGGCCACGAGCGGAGCCGCGGTGAGGGCGATCCCGTGCCGGCGGGCGTCGTCCGGCCCCCGGCCGGGGCTCGCGACGAGGCGCACGGCGGGCCGTTCGGCCGCGAGCGCGGCGACGAGCGCCGACCCGCCGTCGGCCGAGCGATCGTCTACGACGACGACCTCGCGCGGGGCGTGCGTCTGCGCCGCGATGGCGTCCAGCGTGGCACCGATCCACCGCGCGCCGTTGTGGAGCGGAAGGACGACGGAGACGTCGGGCAGGGGCACGGGGTCGGCAGCGGGGGCATGAGAACCTACCGCAACCGCTTCGCTGGGCGCCTCCCGAACTTGGCGTCCGCCCTTTCCCCATCTCCCTGCCGTGCCCCACCTCGCCGTCCCCAGCCTCGCCAGCCTCGCCGCCCACCTCGCATCGCACCTCGACGCCGACCGCTACGACCGCGAGGGCGACCCGGCAGGCGTCTGGATCGGCTCGGAGCGGCCCGTCCGCCGCCTCGGCCTGCGCCTCGACGCGGGCCGTGCCCCCTACGGATGGCTCCCGGTGGGGCCGGAACAGGGCGTCGACGCGCTGCTCGTCCACCGGCCGTTCGGGCTGTGGCCGGCCCGGCTGCCCGTCGGCCTCGGCGTGCTGGCCGTTCACCGCGCCCTCGACGACCGCTTCTCGACGGGTCACAATCCGGCTCTCGCCCGCGCACTCGGGCTCACCCTGGAGACAGAGCCGCTCCTGCGCGGCGGGTCCATCGTCGGCATGATCGGGCAGACCGGAGACGACTACGCCGTCGTCGAGGCGCGCCTCGACGACGCGTTTCGCGGGCACGAGGCGAGGGCCGGCGAAGTGCCTGCGGGGCCGGTCGGCCGCGTCGCCGTCGTCGGGGCGATGACCGAGGCGCTCGTGGTGGAGGCCGCCAGGCGCGGCGCGACGCTGTACGTCACGGGCGAGTGGCGCAAGCCGGCCGAGGCGGCGGTCCGGCGGACGGGCCTGCGCGTCGTGGCCGTCGGGCAGGGCCGGTCCGAGCGGTGGGGCCTGCGGCACCTCGGCAGGCTCCTCGCCGCCGCCTTCCCCGGCCTCGACGTGGTAGACCTCGACGATCCGCTCTGACGGCCGCTGCGCCGGCACCCAGAGTCCGACTGCGAACCCGGCACGGGGCACCGCGCGGGGACTCCGCCTCTACCGGACGACCACGACGGACTGCGACGCCGCCTCACGTCCAGCTACAGCGCGGACGACGTACACGCCCGGCGCAAGCCCAGCGAGCGGCAGCGCGACCTCGAGGCGGCCCGCTGGCACATCGCCCTCCGTCACGACGGCGACGCGGCGCCCGAGCGCGTCGACCACCTCGACCGTCACGGGCCCCGATGGGTGCGTGACGGTCGCTGTGGCAGCGCCGCGCGCTGGGTTGGGGGAGACTGTGAGTGCAAGCGCCTCGGCGGAGCCGGTCGCGGGTTCGGAGGCGACAGGTGCCGGCGTGTACCGGACGAGGTTGGGCGAGAGGAC
>JANPJI010000314.1:0-2456 GCA_031425425.1 Rubricoccaceae bacterium | reverse complement strand
CGGCCTACGTCTACTTCGCCTCCGACGACTCGTCGTTCACGACCGGGGCTATCCTCGAAGTGACCGGCGGCAAACTCTCCTCATGACCGACGCCCCACAGGCGGACGCGCCCGCGCCGCGCTGGCCCGACGGCTGGGCGCTGCCCGTCATCGCCTCGCCCGCGACGACCGCGCCGACGCGCCGGGCGCTGCTCGCGCGCCTCGACGCGACGCCGCCCGCGGCACCCCGCTTCTTCAGCGCCGACGCCTTCGAGACGTTCCAGGCCGCCTGCGCGCGCCTCGTCCCCGCCACCGGCCTCGCCGCCCCGGTGGACGTGGCGTGGGCCATCGACGCGCGCCTCGCTGCGGGCACGGGCGACGGCTGGCGCTACGCCACGCTCCCGCCCGACGGCGAGGCGTTCCGCCTGGGCGTCGCCGGGCTCGACGCCGCGGCCGAGGCCGCCCACGCCGAGCGCTTCTGCGACCTCTCCGGCGCGCAGCAGGACGCCCTCCTGCACGACGCCCAGCACGCCCGCGGCCCGTTCGCCGCCGCCCTCCCCGCCGGGTTCGACGCCGCGCACTGGTTCGCCGACTGGCTCGCCGAGGCGGCCGGCCTCTTCTACGCCCACCCGCTCGCGCAGCAGGACATCGGCTACGCCGGCTTCGCCGACGCGGGCCCCACCGACGGCGCGCCCGGCGCGCCCGGCTGGACGCGCATCGGCCTCGACGAGCGCGAGGACCGCGAACCCGAGCCCCTGATCCCGTGACCGAAACGTTCGACGCCGTCGTGATCGGAACCGGCGCGGGCGGCGCGCCGCTGCTCGCGCGCCTCGCCGCGGCCGGCCTGCACGTCGTCGCCCTCGAAGCCGGCACGCTGTGGGACCCCGCGGCCGACTTCGCCACGGACGAGCTCGACCAGGACAACTTGTTCTGGACCGACGAGCGGATCTCGGCCGGGGCCGACGCGCTCGCCTTCGGCGCCAACAACTCCGGCATCGGAGTGGGCGGCTCGACGCTCCACTACACCGCCTACACGCCGCGCCCGCAGCCCGACGACTTCCGCCTCGCCGACGAGTTCGGCGTGGGCGTGGACTGGCCGTTCGGCTACGCCGAGCTGGAGCCGTACTACGACGAGGCCGAGGCGTTCATGGGCGTGAGCGGCCCGAGCCCGTACCCGTGGGGGCCGCCGCGGAAGGCCGGCTACCCGCTCCCGCCCCTCCCGCTCAACGCCGCGGCGCAGCTCATGCAGCGCGGCGCGGCCGCGGTCGGGATCAAAACGAGCCCCGCCGCCAACGCCGCCCTCTCGGGGCGCTACTACCAGGCGGGCGTCGGCTGGCGGGCCGCCTGCACAAACCGCGGCTTCTGCCAGGCCGGCTGCTCGACGGGGGCCAAGGCGAGCATGGACGTGACGTACATCCCGCTCGCGCGCTCGCACGGGGCGGAGGTCCGCCCCGAGTGCTTCGTCACCGAGATCACGCGGGACTCGGCGGGCCGGGCGACGGGCGTCGTGTACGTCCACGACGGAGCCGAGACGCGCCTCGCCGCCGGGGCCGTGTTCCTGTGCGCGGGCTCCGTCGAGACGCCGCGCCTGCTGCTGCTCAACGGGATCGGCGGGCCGCACGTCGGCCGCCACCTCACGGCGCACCCCGGCCTCCAGATCTGGGGCCGCTTCGACGAGGCGACGCGCCCGTTCAAGGGCATCCCCGGCGGGCTCATCTCCGAGGACACGCACCGCCCGGCCGACGCCGACTTCGCGGGCGGCTACCTGCTGCAGTCCATCGGCGTGATGCCGGTCACGTACGCCCGGCAGGTCGCGCGCGGGCGCGGCCTCTGGGGCGAGGCCCTCCGCGACCACATGCGCGGCTACGGCCACGTCGCAGGCATCAACATCCTCGGCGACTGCCTCCCGACCGACACCAACCGCCTCGTGCTGTCGGACGAACTCGACGCCCGCGGCCTGCCCAAGCCGCACGTCACCTTCGAGGCGGGCGACAACGAGCGGCGCATGACGGCCCACGCCGACCGCGTGATGCGCCAGATCTGGGACGCCGCGGGCGCACGCGACGTCTGGGCCTTCCCGCGCCACGCCCACGTCATCGGCACCGCCCGCATGGGGGCGGACCGCGACGCCTCGGTGGTCGATCCCGACGGGCGCGTGTGGGACACGCCGGGCCTCGTCGTGTGCGACAACTCGGTCTTCCCGAGCGCGCTCCCGGTCAACCCCGCCCTCACCATCGTCGCCGTGGCGCTGCGGACGGCCGACCGCTTTCTGGCCAGAGCGCGAGGGTGACGAGGACGCGTTTGGAGACGACGGGGTGCGTCGCACGAGCACCCGATCCCCCTCAGGCTCTCCAGACTCCGTTCTTCAAACGCTGTCCACCATGCCGACCAGCTTTCTCACCCTCGTCAAGAAGAAGCACGCCGGCGGCTATGCCGGCGACGAGTACGGCGGCGGGGCCGGCCACGACGGGTCCGGCC
>JANPJI010000313.1:0-3297 GCA_031425425.1 Rubricoccaceae bacterium | reverse complement strand
CACCACCTCGCGGCCCAGCAGGTCCACCAGCGTCACCGTCACCACCGACGCCGACGGCAGGCCCAGACGCACCGTCGCACGCTCCGAGAACGGGTTCGGCCACGTCCGCGCCAGCACCACCTCGGTGAGCGCTTCGGGGCCGCCCTCGCCGGCCGAGTTCGCCGTGACCCCGAACGGCCGCGTGGCCGCGTTGTCGTACCACGTGCCGTCGAACGTGGCCGAGGCGACGCTGGCCGTGAGCACGGCCTGGCCGACGGCCGACGGCTGGGCGCGGACGGTCACGAGCGCCTCGGTGCCTCCGGCGAGGTCGCCGAGCGCGCACGCGAGCGTCGATGTACCGGAGCACGTGCCCACCGTCGTGGTGACGTCGACGAGCGTGGTGCCGAGCGGCAGCGGCACGGTGAGTATGGCGGCTTCGGCAGGGTCGGCCCCGGCCGGGTTGGCCACGCGGACGGTGTAGACGATGGGCACCTGCACTGGCCCGAAGTCGGCCGCGTCGATGGTGACGGCGAGGTTTGCGGTGGCGCGGACGACGTGGACGACGTCGGGTGTGAGGATGGGCGGGTTGAAGTCGAAGACGATGGCGGCGGAGTTGCGGATCTCGGTTCCGTCGGCGAGCCCGGGTCGCGGTCGGACGCGGTAGGTGACGGCTCCTTCGCCCTCGGGCGCGGTGACGTTGGGCGGCAGGTTGATGCCGGTGAAGGTGAAGGTGAGGGTCTGCCCGACGACAGCGACGGTGAGGAGGCTGTCGGCGGTGGACCCGAGGAGTTCGAACGTGGCCGGGTCGAGTCGGTCGTCGAGCACGTCGGTGATCGTGACGAACTCGGCCGGTGCCGTCGCGGCCGGGAGGTTTTCGAATTTGATGGTGTAGGTGATCGATGAGTCCCGCGAGGCGAGCGGGATGACATACCGTCCACACCGGGCATTCTCGCCGGCACCGACGATCTCGCAGCCGAGGGCGTCTTCGGCGAGCTTGTCGTTGGGGTCCACGGGGGCGCGGGGGCGCTGCGGGATGACGGGCTCGTCGCGGTTGCAGAGGTCCGCCCCGGTGCCCAGCTGCTGCGCCCGGAGCCGGGTGCGTTCCCTGGTCCAGCGGAGGTAACGCGTCGCGCTGGGGTGCTCGCGGCTCTGCTCCAGGTCGATCAGCCGGGTGAGCTCGTCGATCCGCTCCCGGCGTTCCCTCTCCGGCATCGAGGAGCAGGACCGTGGCGACGGTGTGCGCTCTTCCTGAATGCGCTGGTTGATGCCGTCCCGTGCTTGGTCCGGCAACAGGAAGTAGGTGGCGATGAGGCCCCCGACGGTGCCCACCGCGTACAGGACGACGAGCGGGGCGACGCGCTCGGAGACGGCCCCGCCGCGCGTGCGGTCGAACGTGCCGTCCCCGTACAGCAGTTCGTCCATCACGATGAGCGTCCCAGCGAGGGCGGAGTCCGGGGCGATCACGATGCCCGCCTCCGCGGCAGACTCGACGGTAATCGCCGCGAGGTCCCTGGCAATTTGGTGGGGCGAGACCCCGCCGGCCACGCGGAACTGCACGTCCTGCGGGGCCTCGAACGGCACGCGCGGGTCGTTCGGCACCGGTGCCTGGCCAGGGAATCGGACGTCGGCGGGGTTGACCCCGCCAGCGAACGCGATCGATTGCCCGTGGAACGGCGTCGCCGGGACGCGCGCGAAGAACCGCCGCGGCACCGCCGTCTCGCCCTCGGGGAGGGCGACGTTCAACGCGTCGAAGCGGACCGGGCCAGGGGGCGGCTCCACCTCGACGAAGAAGAGCGTCGGCTCGGACGCGTTCGTGAGGTTGTAGAGGTTCTCCAGGATGATCCCGGCCGCCGGCGCCGGGCGGACCAGCAGTGCCTGCGGCCCGACGGGGGTGAGCAGCGGCAGGGCGACGTACGGGGCCACCCGCACCGCCGTCCGCGTGCTGTCGACGCCCGACCGGAGGACGATGTCGTACGTCCCGAAGGCCCCGGCGTCGGTGAGGTCGAACTGCACGTCGATGCGGTCGCTCGCCAGAGCGAGGATATCCCCGTCGATCCGCGCGCCCGGCCCGCCGGGCATCCCGCAGTCCACGCACACGAGCGTGGCCGTCGTGCCGGGAGCGAACCCGTTGCCGAGGAGGGCCGCGGTCCGGAGGCCGTCGGCGACGAGCAGGGCCGGGCTCACGACGAACGGCGGGGCGGGCTGGCCCTCGACGCCCCGAAGCGTGACGCGCCCGGGCTGGCCGTACTCCGCCGCGAAGACGATGTTGCCGCCGGGAGTCACGGTCGAGACCGTCTCGAAGGTGCCCGATACTGAGGCCGCCGTCAGCACGTCGAAGGCGTCGCCGGCGGCCGGTGCGTAGCCGCCGACGGTCCGCACGACGAGCTGGCTGCCGAGCGACGCGGCACCGGTCACGGCGAGGCGGTCCCCGACGACGCCCGGGCCGACCTCGGCGACGATCCGCGCCTGCACGTCCATCGGGAACGGCCCGCGCCACGTCAGAACGCCGACGCCCGAGCCGGACGCGCCCGCGCCGGGCGCGACGAGGCCCGAGTTGAGGACGCTGGCCGGATTGAGCGCCGAGAGGTCGAGCGTGCCGGTGCCCCAGACGGCCCCGCGGAATGCATTGTCGAACGCCCCGCCCGAGACCATCGTCACTGTCCCCGCCCCGACGTCGAGCCCGCCGCGGTTGACGAGCGCCACGACCAGGCGGGCCGCCGTCTCGGCGCGGAGCGTGCCCTCGTTCGTGAACGTCGCCCCGTTGAGACCGGTCCACTCGGCCGCGCCGGCCGCGAGCGTCCACACGCCGCGGTTGGTGATGGGGGCATTTGCGCGCTGAAAGATCTGCCCGGCCTCCCAGCGGACGGCCCCGTCGTTGACGAACGGCCGCTCGATGAACCGCTGCGCGCCGCCGACGAAGCGGAGCAGGCCGGCGTTGCGCGGGGCCGGGTACGGCTCGAACGTGCCGAAGCCGCCACCGAGGTAGCCGTTGTCGATCTGCACGCCCGTCCCACCGACGTTCAGCACGCCGGGCCGGTCGGGGTCGCCGAGCAGGACGGCGTACGACGAGGAACTCACGACGAACGCCCCGGCAGGGGTGCCTGCGAGTGTCCCGGCGACGACGTGCGGCTCGAAGCCGCGGTTTCCGGCGAGGCGGAGCGTCGCGCCGAGGGCGACGGCGACGGTCGCGTCCTCCCACCGCGACCCGACGTCTTGCAAGAGCGTGCCCGCCCGGACGTCGACGGTCCCGCCGGCCATCGTCAGCACCGACCGGAGCGTGGCCGTCGTGGAGCCGAGCTTGCGGAGCGTGCCCGAGAC
>JANPJI010000312.1:0-5121 GCA_031425425.1 Rubricoccaceae bacterium | reverse complement strand
GTCGAGACGCTGCGGCGGCTGGAGAACGACGAGACGCTGCTCGTGCAGTCCGGCAAGCCCGTCGGCGTGTTCCGGACGCACGACGAGGCGCCGCGCGTGCTCATCGCCAACAGCCACGTCGTGCCGAAGTGGGCGACGTGGCCCGAGTTCCGCCGCCTCGAGGCCGCGGGCCTGACGATGTACGGCCAGATGACGGCCGGCTCGTGGATCTACATCGGCACGCAGGGCATCCTCCAAGGCACGTTCGAGACGTTCGCCGAGGTCGCCCGGCAGCACTTCGCCGCTACCGGGAGCACGCTCTCCGGGCGCCTCGTCGTCACGGCCGGCCTCGGCGGGATGGGCGGCGCGCAGCCGCTCGCGGCGACCATGAATGGGGCCGCCTTCCTCGGGATCGACGTCGACGAGACGCGCATCCGGCGGCGCGTGGACTCGGGCTACTGCGACCGACTCGAAACGGACCTCGACGCCGCGCTCGACGCCGTCCTCGGGGCGAAGGCGCGCGGCGAGGCGCTGTCGGTCGGGCTCGTCGGCAACGCGGCGGACGTGCTGCCGGAGCTGGTCCGCCGCGGCATCGACGTGGACGTCGTGACCGACCAGACGAGCGCCCACGACCTCCGCGTGGGCTACCTCCCGCGCGGCGCGACGCCGGACACGGCCGAGGCGTGGCGCACGCACGACCCGGACGGCTACGAGGCGGCCGTCCTCGACGCGATGGAGGCGCACATCGACGCCCTCCTGGCGCTCAAAGCCGGCGGCGCGGTCGCGTTCGACTACGGCAACAACCTCCGCGGGCAGGTCGCGGACCACCGCGGCCGGGCGGACGCCTTCGGCATCCCCGGTTTCGTCCCGGCCTACATCCGGCCCCTCTTCTGCCGCGGCTCCGGCCCCTTCCGCTGGGCCGCCCTCTCGGGCAGCCCCCGCGACATCGCCGTCACGGACGACGCGATGCTGGACCTCTTCCCGCACAAGGACGACCTCCACCGGTGGATCCGGATGGCGCGCGAGAAGGTCCACTTCCAGGGTCTGCCCGCCCGCATCTGCTGGCTCGAGTACGGCGAGCGCGCCGAGGCCGGCGAGCGCTTCAACTGGCTCGTGAAGACGGGCCGCGTCGAGGCCCCGCTCGCCATCGGCCGGGACCACCTCGACACCGGCTCGGTCGCCTCGCCGAACCGCGAGACCGAGGGCATGATGGACGGGTCCGACGCCATCGCGGACTGGCCGATTCTCAACGCGCTCCTCAACACGGCCTGCGGCGCGTCGTGGGTGAGCCTCCACCACGGCGGCGGAGTGGGCATCGGCTACTCGGTCCACTCCGGCATGGTCTGCGTCGCCGACGGGACCGAATCGGCCGGCCGTCGCCTCGGGCGCGTCCTCACCGCCGACCCCGGCACGGGCGTCATGCGCCACGCCGACGCCGGCTACCCCGAAGCCATCGCCACGGCCCGCGAGCGCGGCCTCGACCTGCCGATGGTGGGCTGAGGAGGAGAGGGACCGGATTCACGTCGCCATTGCACACGATTCCGCTCCACCCCCTACCACTCCCCGTACCCGCCCCGATGCGCCTCTTCCTTCTGCTCGCCCTTCTGCTCGGCCGGACCGCCGCGGCGCAGCCAGCGGCCGACTTCGCCGACGTGACGCCCGACGCCGTTCTATCGGCGACGTGGGCCGAAGCGTTCGGCGGGGCCGAGGCCGTCGCCTGGGCGCTCGACGACATCGCGGCGGACACGACCGGCGCACCACCCGAGACGGCAGGCGACGCCCGCCGGGCACGGGCGCTCGCAGCCGTCGCCTCGGCCGGCACCGCGGCGACGCTCTCTGCGGCGATGCAGTTCAGCCTCGCCCTCGCCGAGCCGGCCGAGCGGGCGACCGTCTACGCGGCGCTCGGCGAAGACACGATGGCCCTGCACGGTCTGCTGACGCTGCTCGCCGAGACCGTGGACCCGCCGCCGGACGACGCGACGCTCTTCTCGGCCGCGCCCACCGGGACGCTCGGTGCGCCGGACGTATCGTGGAGCGAGCGCGCCGCGCAGGTCCGCACTCTCACCGGCCGCCTCATCGGGTCTGTGGCGGCGCTCGGCATCGCCACCGAGTAGGCGGCTCCCCCGCCCTCCACCCCACGGACGATGCGCCTCCTGACGGCCCTCCCTCTCACCCTCAGGTCAGGGTTCGCCCTGCTGCTGGCGCTGCCATCGGCCTCTGCCCAGACCGCGGGGGACGGCACCCCCGGCCCGTTTGAGGAATTGCGAGCCGGCGAGGAGTTCCTGGAGTACGTGAGCGAGGGGCCGGCCGGCGAGGCCCTGCTCTACCTCTGGCTCGACGTCTTCGAGCAGGTCCGCGAGACGACGGCCGGCCTCGACACGGTCGTCGCCACCTCGCCGGAGAGCGCCGGGGCGAACGGGCCGTCGACGGACGACCGGACGGCGTTCCGGCGCGGGCTCGTCCGCACGGCCACGGCTGCCACGGCCGCCCGGGTGCGCCTCGACGACGTGCGGACGTTCACCGTCCAGCTCACGCCGGAGGCCGACCGCGAGCGGGTGTTTGACCTCCTCGACCACCGGGCGGAGTCGCTCCACGACCGGCTCGCGCAGACGGCCGACCTCGCCGCGGCGGCCGCCGCATGCCCCGACGCCCCGGTGGACGTGTTCCGGGCGTGCATCACCCCGGACGCCCCGGTGACGTGGCGAGAGATGCGCGACGAGATCGAGGCCGCCGCCGGGCACCTCGTACAGCTGCTCGAAGGCGAGCCCGGGGGCGAGTGACGACCGTGCTCCCCGTGGCCGACGAGGCCGTCGTGCTCCGCCTCGCGACGCTCGACGCCGACCTCGACCGGAGCCTCGCCGACCTCCGTGCGCGCCTCGACACGGACCGCTGCCGCGTCGCACGGAGCCGGGCGGTCGTCGAGGCGGCCCTCGCCGACGGGCGAGCGCATTACGGCCTCAACACCGGCTTCGGGTCGCTGAAGTCGGTCCGCGTGGAGGACCACCAGCTCGTGGTCCTTCAGGAAAACTTGCTCCGGAGCCACGCCGTGGGCGTGGGGGCACCCGCGGCCGAGGCGCTCTCGCGGAGGATGCTGCGGTTGAAGGTCCACGCACTCGGCCTGGGGTTTTCGGGCGTCTCCCTCCCTGTCTTCGAGCGGCTCCTCGCCCTCGCCGAGATGGGGCTCACGCCCGTCGTGCCGGAGCAGGGCAGCCTCGGGGCCTCGGGCGACCTTGCTCCCCTCGCGCACCTCGCGCTCCCGCTGCTCGGCGAGGGGCAGGTCTGGCGAGACGGTGCTCCCGCTCCGGCGGCCGAAGTGCTCCGGGAGCACGGGCTCGACCCCGTCCCGCTCGGCGCGAAGGACGGACTCGCGCTCATCAACGGGACCCAGTTCATGGCCGCCGTCGGGGCGGAGGCCCTCGCCCGCGCGCTGCGGCTCGCCGCCACGGCTGACGTGGTGGCCGCGATGACGCTCGAAGCCGTCCGCGGCTCGGCCGCGCCGTTCGACGCGCGCGTCCACGCCGTGCGGCCGCACGCCGGGGCCGTCCGCGTGGCGGAGCGCGTGCGGGCGCTGCTGGAGGGCTCCGAGATCGGCCCGAGCCACGCCGACTGCGACAAGGTCCAGGACCCGTACTCGGTGCGGTGCGTGCCGCAGGTCCACGGGGCCAGCCGCGACGCGCTCGCGTACGCGCTCGCGGCACTCGAAACGGAGATCAACTCGGTCACCGACAACCCACTCGTCTTCGCGGGCGACGGCGGTGCGCCGGACCTCATCTCGGCCGGCAACTTCCACGGGCAGCCGCTCGCCGTGCCCCTCGACGTGGCCGCCGTCGCCGTCGCCGAGCTGGGCTCGATCTCCGAGCGGCGCACGTACCTGCTGCTCGACGGCGTCGACCGGCTGCCGCCGTACCTCGTCGCCGAGACGGGCGTCCAGTCCGGCTTCATGATGGTCCAGTACATGGCCGCGGCGCTCGTCTCCGAGAACAAGACGCTGTGCCACCCCGCGAGCGTGGACTCGATCCCGTCCAGCCGCGGGCAGGAGGACCACGTCTCGATGGGCGCGTGGGGCGCGCGCAAGGCGCTCCGGGTCGTCGAGAACGCCGAGCGTGTGCTGGCGGCCGAGGTGCTGTGCGCCGCGCAGGCGCTGGACTTCCGGCGGCCGCTGAAGGCCGGGCGCGGCGTCGAGCGCGCCTTCGCCGCCGTCCGCGCCCGCGTCCCGTTCCGGACGGCCGACACGCGGTTCGAGCCCGACCTCGCCGCGTGCGCAGACCTCGTGAGGTCGGGCGCGCTCGCACGAGCGGCCGAGTCGCCATGACGGTCCTGGCCGACATCGCCACGCTCGCGACGTGCCCGCCGGACGCCCGCCAGGGCGAGATCGGGCTCGTCGAGCGTGCAGCGCTCGTGTGGGACGACGCGGGGGACGTCGTCTGGGCCGGCCCCGCGGCGGCGCTTCCCGAGGCGTTCGCCGCGGCCCCGCGGCAGAGCGCGCAGGGCCGTCTCGTCGTGCCCGGCCTCGTCGACTGCCACACGCACCTCGCGTTTGCCGGTGACCGCGCAGGGGAGTTCGTCGCCCGCCTCCGCGGCGCGGACTACCTCGCGCAGGCCCGCGCCGGCGGCGGCATCGCGGCGACGATGCGGGCCACGCGGGCCGCGACCGAGGACGCGTTGCTGGCGTCCGCGCGGGCACGCCTCGACGGGATGCTCGCGCTCGGCGTGACGACGGTCGAGGCCAAGACAGGCTACGGGCTGAGCGTCGAGGCGGAGCTGAAGACGCTCGCCGTCTACACGCGCCTCGCGGCCGACGGCCCGCAGCGGATCGTGGCGACGCTCCTCGCCGCCCACACCGTCCCGCCCGAGTACGCCTCCGACCGCGAGGCATACGTCCGCCTCGTCTGCGACGAGATCATCCCCGCAGCCACGGGCCGCGCCACGTTCTGCGACGCGTTCGTCGAGCAGGGTGCATTCACCGTGGAAGAGGCTGAGCGCGTGTTCGCCGCCGGCCGCGCGCACGGGATGACGCCGAAGCTCCACGCGGACCAGCTGACCGACACCGGCGGGGCCGCGCTCGCGGCGCGCGTCGGGGCCGCCTCGGCGGACCACCTGGAGTGCGTCTCGGAGGAGGGCATCGCCGCACTCGCCGCGGCC
>JANPJI010000311.1:0-1578 GCA_031425425.1 Rubricoccaceae bacterium | reverse complement strand
CGACGTCGGGCCTCGACCCCGAGACGTCGAACACCATCGACGAGCTCATCTCGCGCCTCGGCCGCGACCTCGGCACGACATCCGTGGTCGTGACGCACGACATGCACTCGGTCCTCTCGGTTGCCGACCGCATCGCGTTCGTCAGCGGCGGCACCGTCCCGTGGACGGGCACCGTCGACGACCTCCATCGGGCGACGGACCCGACGCTTCTCGCGTTCGTCCGCGCCAACGAGTACAAGATCGGAGTGGGGGGATAGGGCATGCAAGATGAGCAGAATGCTCGTCGAATCCCGTATTGACCTACCCGCCATCCCATATCCCTCATCCCTTCCCGATGTCCAACGAACTCAAGGTCGCGCTGTCGGTCCTCTTCGCCATCGCGGCGATCTACGGCGGGATCCGGTTCCTGTCCGGCCAGTCGTTCTTCGGCGGCGGGTACGACATTGTCGCCGAGTTCGGCGACGCGCAGGGGCTCGCGCCGGGCTCGATCGTCCGCCTGAACGGCGTCAACGTCGGGAGCGTGAGCGAGGTCGAGCTCGGGCCGAACGCCCGGCGCGTCTTCGTGACGATGGCCATCAACGGCGGCGTCGAGATCCCGCGCGGCTCGACGATCCAGACGTCCGGCCTGTCGGCGCTCGGGGCCGTCAACGTCGAGATCACGCCGCCGCGGGGGGCGGACGCCGGCCGGCCGCTCGTCGCTGGCGACACGCTCCTCGCCAACGAGGTGCCGGACCTGTTCGACCTGCTCGCCGGCCAGTCCAACAGCCTCACCGCGCGCGCCGACACCGCCCTCATCGGGGCCGTGAACACGTTCACGAGCCTCGACCGCATCCTGACCAACTCGGGGGACGACGTGACGGCCGTGCTCGCCCAGCTCCGCTTCCTCACAACGGCGGCCACGACGGTCATCCAGACCGAGCGCGAGCGCCTCAGCCGCTCGCTGGGCTCGCTCGAAGACGCCGCGGCGAATGCGAGCCAGGTCACCGAGGACGTCGGGCAGGACGTCCGCGGCGTCTCGCGGGCCGTCGGCGACGACCTCATCGCGACGTCGCGGGTCGTCCGCGGCGTGGCCGAGACGAACGCGGACTCGATCGCGATCGTGGTCAACGGGCTCAACACGTCGCTGCGGCGCCTCGACCAAAACCTCGCGACGCTGAACAGCCTCACGGCCAACCTGGACTCGACCATCACGGGCGTCCGCGAGGCGGACGGCACGCTGGGCCTGCTCCTGCGGGACCCGTCGCTGTACGAGAACGCCAACGCGGCGGCGGCCTCGCTCCAGCAGATCCTGCAGGACTTCCAGAACGACCCGAACCGCTACCTCCGCGACTTCCACCCGGTCACCGTGTTCTGATCCGGCAAGGCGGACAGAGCGGCGGTGGCCGGACATCGGGCAGGCGGCGGAGACACCCACACAGACGCGCCAGCCGGCCACGTCTAACCCGCTGCGGCGTCAGCCCGCCGCGGTCGGCAGGCGCACGGGCCGCGGGAGGCGCGCCATCGCCGCGCCGGCCGGCATCGCCCCTGCGACGGCTACCGCGGCCGGCGGCGCCACGGCGTTAGCAACGGTCTCGGACG
>JANPJI010000310.1:0-4984 GCA_031425425.1 Rubricoccaceae bacterium | reverse complement strand
GGGCGAACCTGCTGCACGCTGGCGCCACCTGCGTGTCATTCCCACCTCCGGCACCCGAATGCTGCAGCGGGCTGCCGCATTGAGGAGCGCCGGGCCGGCTGCGTCATCCCCGGCCGCGTCATCCCCCGATCGACGCCTGGTACTCGTCCGCCGACATGAGCGCCTCGACGTCCGCCGGGTTGGTCGGGCGGAGCTTGACCATCCAGCCGGCCCCGTACGGGTCCTGGTTGACCGTCTCCGGGGCGCCGTCGAGCGCGTCGTTGATAGCCTCGACCGTGCCCGCGATGGGCGCGAAGAGCTCCGAGACCGTCTTGACCGCCTCGACGGTCCCGAACGGCGCCTCGGCGGCGACGACGGTCCCGACGGGCTGGATCTCGACGAACACGATGTCGCCGAGCTCGCCCTGGGCGTAGTCCGTGATGCCGACGGTGGCGAGCCCGTCGGCGTCGAGGCGGACCCACTCGTGGTCCTTGGTGTAGCGGCAGTCGGAAGGCAGATTCATCGGGATTGGGGATACGGGATGCGGGATGAGCAGGACGGCTGAGAGAGCATCTGCCCGTCCCGAATGCCCCGTCCCGCATCCCCTCATTCGGGCGTGAGCTCGAAGCGTTCGAGGAACTTGGTGTCGAAGTCGCCCGCCCGGAAGCGGTCGTCCATCAGCAGCTGCTTGTGGAACGGGATGGTCGTCCGGATGCCCTCGACGACGAACTCGTCCAGCGCGCGGCGCATCTTCTCGATGGCGCGCGCGCGCGTCGCGTCGCGGACGATGAGCTTGGCGATCATCGAGTCGTAGGTCGGCGGGACGGTGTAGCCTGCGAAGACGTGCGTGTCGCAGCGGACGCCGCGGCCCTTCGGCGTGTGGAACGCCGAGATGCGGCCGGGCGAGGGCGCGAAGCCGCGGAACGGGTCCTCGGCGTTGATCCGGCACTCGATCGAGTGGCCCGTCGGCGCGCGGTTGCCGCCGGTGACCTTCTCGCCCGAGGCGACGCGGAGCTGCCACTCGATGAGGTCCTCGCCCGTCACCTCCTCCGTGACCGGGTGCTCGACCTGGATCCGCGTGTTCATCTCCATGAAGTAGAACTCACCGTGGGCGTCGAGGAGGAACTCGACCGTGCCGGCCCCGCGGTAGTCCACGGCGAGCGCGCCCGCGATGGCGGCCTCGCCCATGCGCCGGCGCAGGTCCGCGTCCACGACCGGGCTCGGGGCCTCTTCGAGGAGCTTCTGGTGGCGGCGCTGGATGGAGCACTCGCGCTCGCCGAAGTGGACGACCGTGCCCTGGCCGTCGCCGAGGAGCTGGATTTCGATGTGGCGCGGGGCCTCGACGAACTTCTCGATGTAGAGCCGGCCGTCGCCGAAGGCGTTGGTCGCCTCGTTGGACGCCTGGGCGAAGAGGTTGTCAAAGTCGGCCTCGCGCTCGCACATGCGCATGCCGCGCCCGCCGCCGCCGGCGGAGGCCTTGATCATGACCGGGAAGCCGGCGACGCGCGCGGCGGCGAGGCCTTCGGTGGCGTCCGCCACGGCCCCGTCCGACCCCGGCACGACCGGCACGCCGGCCGCCACCATCGTCTCCTTGGCGACCGACTTGTCGCCCATGCGCGAGATCGTCTCGGGCTTCGGGCCGATGAAGACGAGCCCGTGGTCGTCGCAGACCTGCGCGAAGGCGGCGTTCTCGCTCAGAAACCCGTAGCCGGGGTGGATCGCGTCCGCGCCGGTGACCTCGGCCGCGGCGATGATCGACGGCACGTGGAGGTAGCTCTTTGCGCTCGGCGGCGGGCCGATGCAGACCGCCTCGTCGGCGAAGCGGACCGGGAGGGAGTCGCGGTCGGCGGTCGAGTAGACCGCGACCGTCCGGATGCCCATCTCGCGGCACGTGCGGATGACGCGGAGGGCGATCTCGCCCCGGTTGGCGATGAGGACCTTCTGGATCATCGGAGAGCGTGAGGCAGGAGGCGAGATCGGCGGCGGGGGTGTGAAGTGGCGAGGCCTGAGACGAGCGACTCCGGGCAGGGCGTTCCGCCCGCTCCAAACGCTTCGTCTCCGACCTCTTCCTCTACCCCGTCGCGATGACAAACAGGGGCTGGTCGTACTCGACCGGGGCGGCGTTCTGGGCGAGGACCTGCGTGACCGTCCCGGCGACCTCGCTCTGGATCTCGTTCATGAGCTTCATCGCCTCGATGATGCAGAGCGGCTGCCCGACCTCGACGCGGTCGCCGACCTTCACGAACGCGTCGGCCTCGGGCGAGGCCGACGAGTAGTACGTCCCGACGATGGGTGCGAGTACGAGCGCCTCACCGTCGCCCGAGCCCGGCTCTGCCGCAGGGTCCGACGCGACGCTCACGGCGGCGGCGGACACGGGCGGGAGCGCCGAGGCCGCCGGCGGAGCGACGGCTGGCGGCACGGCGTACATCACTGGCGCGGCGGCCGGCGCGGCGCGCTCCGGGGCCTTGGCCCGAACGGTGAGCTTGAAGTCGCCCTCTTCGACCTTCACCTCGGCGAGGCCGCTGTCGGCGACGAGTTCGAGGAGCCGCTGGATCTTGTCGAGGTCCATAGTTGCCGCGTCGGTCTGAGGAAGCCGCGAAGGTACGATGCGGGGCACGGCCCGGTGCCCCGCCGCGACGTGGCGGCGTCGGGTCAGGCTGCGCTGACGCGCGTCTGGTAGCTGCCGGTCTCCGTGTCCACGCGCACGGTGTCGCCCTCGTTGATGAACAGCGGCACGTAAACGGTCGCGCCAGACTCCAGAGCGGCGGGCTTGGTGGCGCCCGTCGCGGTGTCGCCCTTCAGGCCGGGGTCCGTCTGCGTCACCACGAGCTCGACCTGCCGCGGGAGCTCGGCCGTGAGCGCCTCGTCGGTCGAGGCGTCCACGAGGACGTCGATGGTCGCGCCCTCCTTGATGAGGCCCTTGAGGTCCACGATGCCGGGCTGCAGCGAGACCTGCTCGTAGGTCTCGGTGTTCATGAAGTGCAGCCCGGTCTCGTCCGTGTAGAGGTACTGCATCTCGCGGCGCTCGACACGCGCCGTCTCGATCCGCTCGCCGGCGCGGAACGTCTGGTCGACCGTCTTGCCGTTGCGGATGTTCTTGAGCTTCGACCGCACGAATGCGCCGCCCTTGCCGGGCTTGACGTGCATGAACTCGACGATCTGCCAGAGGCCGTCCTTCCAGTTGAGGACGAGGCCGTTGCGGAAATCCTGGGTGGAGGCCATTTCGGGGCGTGCGGGCGCGGTGCGGGGACAGTCGCGGAATCTAGCGCCCCGCGCCGGCCGGCGTCCGGGGAGAGCGGATGAGGGATCACGGCCTCGACGCCGCCGCGCCTCGGCGACGCAGCCCGTCGGCGATGCCGCCCGTCGGCGATGCCGCGCGAACGTCGGCTACGACGTCCCCTCTCCCCTCGGAGGAGAGGGACAGGGAGAGGGGCCTACCTTGCCCGATGGCCCTCTCGCCCCGCGACTTCCGCCGCGCTCTCCGCCGCGTCTCGACCCCGGCCGAGCGCCGGCTATGGTTCATCGTCCGGGCGGACCGCCTCGACGGGCTGAAGTTCAGACGTCAGCACTCGGTCGGCCGGTATGTCGTGGACTTCTACTGCGCCGAAGTGCAGCTCGCCGTTGAACTCGATGGCTCGGTCCACGATGACCCGTTGCGGGCAGCGTACGACTCGGACCGTCAGCAGGCGCTTGAAGCGCGGGGGCTCCGGGTGCTGCGGTTCTCGAACGCCGACGTACTGGAGCAGCCCGAGACGGTCGCGGCAGCGATCCTCGCGGCGGCAGGGCGCGCGACGTGACGCCCCTCTCCCTGTCCCTCTCCCCGGCGGGGAGAGGGGACGTCGTAGAGATCAATCCGCTTGGATCATCGGAGGAAGCCCGTCGACGACCCAGATCTGCACGCTGGCTGGCGGTAAGGAAACAGGCTGAGCCCAGCGGTCGGCAGTGTGGTCCGTACGGAACGCTTCGATGCCTTCCAGATCGAACCGAGACGCCTCAGCGTCCGCGACAGCGACTGAGCGCCAGTCGCCCATGGGGAGCGACATCTCGTCAAAGGTCACTTCCGTGTCCCCCGCGTTGAGGAGGACGAGGACGCGGTCGCCGACGAGGTAGCCGAGAGCGTGTTCGTCTGAGGGACGGAAGAACTGGATCCCGTCGTGCTCGCCAAGAGGATCGGCCGTGCGGAAGACGGCGCCGGCGGGCGACATCCGGAGCGCGATGAGGCCGCGCCACCAGTCCATCATCCCGGCCACGTCGTCCGGGCCATCCGTCCGGCCGACCTGCTCCCAGTCGAACTGGTTCGGCGTGCGGAGGTTGTAGGTGTCGCCGCGGCCGTTGATGTAGACCGGCCCGAGAGCCGTCTGCTCGACGATCTGGCCGCCGATCTCGTCCGGCCGCGGTGCCGCCCCCTTCGAGCGCAGGATCTCGGTCCCGCCGTTGAGCACGACCGGCCCGAGGCTCGTCAGCAGGAGCGTCGCCGCGATGCGGACGGCTGCCTCGTCGACGCCGGCCCGGCCGTCCCAGGCGTCCGGCCCGGTCGTGGTCGAGGCGAAGCGGTCGGCGAGGGTCCAGTTGTCGTGGATGTCGAGGTAGTTGATGCCCTCGGTGGGGTCCTGCTCGTCCGGCCAGCGGTTCAGAATGGCGTTGACGGCGGCCTCGCGGAGCGCGCCCGCCCCGCCGGCCCAGCCGCGGTCCGTCGCGGGGTCGCGCGGCGCGTCGGGCGTGCCCTGCCAGGCGTTGCGGGCGTCGTCCTGGAAGTAGGTGATCGGCGAGTCGGCCTTGTACCAGTCCCACGACGGGTTCGCCTCAAAATCGGGGTCGTTGGAGCCGATCCACGGCTCGCCATACCAGATGACGTCGGCCGGGAGCGCGGCGCGGACGGCGCGGAGCGTCTGCTCGTCGGTCTGCCCCGCGAGGTCGATCCGGAAGCCGTCGACGCCGAACTCCTCGACGTAGGCGCGGCACTGGTCGATGAGCCACCGCTGCACCATCGGGCGGTTCTCGCTTT
>JANPJI010000309.1:0-2172 GCA_031425425.1 Rubricoccaceae bacterium | reverse complement strand
TGACCGCCCACGACGCGTTCAACTACTTCGGGAAGGCCTACGGCGTGGACGTCCGCGGCCTGCAGGGCATCTCGACCGCGACCGAGGCCGGCACGGCCGACGTCCGCGAGCTGGCGGCCTTCGTAGCCGAGCGCCGGCTGCCCGCCCTGTTCGTCGAGTCCAGCGTGTCGCCCCGCGCCATCGAGGCGGTCCGCGCCGCCGTCCGTGCCCGCGGCTTCGAGGTCCGCGTCGGCGGGAGCCTGTACTCGGACGCCCTCGGCGGACCCGGCTCCGGCGCAGACACCTACATCGGCATGATCCGGGCCAACGTCGACACCGTCGTCGACGGCCTGAACGGGACCACGAACGGGACGGCAGACACGGCCGCCCGTCGGGTGAGCCCGAACCCATGAGCGAGATCCTGAACCCGGCCATCGACGTCGCGGACCTCACGGTCGCCTACCGCGAGCAGCCCGTCCTGTGGGACGTCGACCTCCAGGTGCCCGAGGGCGTGCTGATGGCCGTCGTCGGCCCCAACGGGGCCGGCAAGACGACGTTCGTCAAGGCCATCCTCGGGCTCGTGCCCGTCGCGGCGGGGCGCGTCGAGGTGCTCGGCCAGCCCGTCTCGGCGAAGCGCCGGGCCATCGCGTACGTCCCCCAGCGCGGCTCGGTGGACTGGGACTTCCCGACGTCCGTGCTAGACGTGGTGATGATGGGCCGCTACGGGGCGCTCGGGTGGTTCCGGCGGCCCGGCGCCGCCGAGCGCGAGCGCGCCACCGACGCCCTCGGGCAGGTCGGCATGGCCGACTTCGCCGGGCGCCAGATCTCCGAGCTCTCCGGCGGCCAGCAGCAGCGCGTCTTCCTCGCCCGCGCGCTCGTCCAGGACGCCCGCGTGGTGCTCATGGACGAGCCGTTCCAGGGCGTCGACGCGACGACCGAGCGGACGATCGTGACCCTGCTCCAGACGCTCCGGAGCGAGGGCCGGACCGTCGTGGTTGTCCACCACGATCTCCAGACGGTCCCCGAGTACTTCGACTGGGTGTTTCTGCTGAACGTCCGCCGCGTCGCCGCGGGGCCGGTCGCCGAGGTGTTCACGGACGCCAACCTGCGCGCGACCTACGGCGGGCGCGTCCCGTTCCAGGCCGGCGATGGCGCGGCCGGAAACGGCGCGGCCGAGCGGCCCGAGACGCCCGTGCCCGATGCTTGACTACACGCTCTGGACCGTCGCCGTCGGCGCGGCCGTGCTCGGGCTCACGTCCGGCGCGCTGGGCTCGTTCGCCGTGCTGCGCGGGCAGAGCCTGCTCGGCGACGCGATCAGCCACGCCGCGCTCCCCGGCGTCGCCCTCGCGTTCATGCTGACGGGCAGCAAGGCCCCGCTCGTGCTCGTCGTCGGGGCCGCCCTCGCCGGGTGGGTTGCGACGCTCTGCGTCGGAGCCATCGTCCGGCACACGCGCGTGCCGACCGACGCGGCTCTCGGGATCGCGCTGTCGGTCTTTTTCGGGTTCGGGATGGTGCTGCTGACGCGCATCCAGGCGAGCCCGGACGCCGCGCAGGCCGGGCTCGACCGGTTCCTGTTCGGCCAAGCTGCGGCCCTCGTCGCCGGCGATGTCGTGGTGATGGCCGTCCTCGCCGCGCTCGCGCTCGGGGCCGTGGCGGTCTTCTGGAAAGAGTTCAAGTTGCTCCTCTTCGACGCCGACTTCGCCGCAGCCCAGGGCCTGCCCGTCCGCGCCCTCGACGCCGGCCTGACGACGCTGCTCGTCGTCGCCGTCGCGATCGGCCTCCAGACCGTCGGGGTCGTGCTGATGAGCGCGCTCGTCGTGGCCCCGGCCTCGGCCGCGCGGCAGTGGACGGACCGGCTGTCGGGCGTCGTCGCCCTCGCGGGCGTGTTCGGGGCCGTCTCGGGCGTCGCCGGGGCGCTCATCAGTGCGTCCGCGGCGCGCCTGCCGACCGGCCCGGTGATCGTCCTCGTCGCCACCGTCATCGTGGGCGTGAGTCTGCTCGCCGCTCCGCGCCGCGGTCTCGTCGCGGCGTGGGCACGGGCGCGGCGGCACCGCCGCGTGCTCCGCCTCGCCGGGACGCTCGAAGACCTCTATACGCTCGCGCTCGGCCACACGGACCCGCACCATGCCCACGAGGCGGCTGTCCTCCGGACGATGACCGGTCTGCCCGAGGCCGTCGACCCGACGCTCGCTG
>JANPJI010000308.1:0-2430 GCA_031425425.1 Rubricoccaceae bacterium | reverse complement strand
CGGCGGCATCTCGTCCGCCCCCTCCATCCGGGCAAGAAACGGGACGACGTAGCGGGCGAGGCACACGAGCGCGGACACCGGGTTGCCGGGGAGGCCGAACACGGCCAGCCCGTCCGGCGCGACGCCGAACCACAGTGGCTTGCCCGGCCGCTGCGCGACACCGTGGAACACGCGCGCGACGCCCAGGCGCGCGAGGGCGTCCGGCACCAGGTCGAACCGCCCGACCGAGACGCCGCCCGTCACGACGACTGCGTCGGCGTGGCCGAGCGTCTCGGCGAGGACCTGTTCGAGGCGCGCCGCGTCGTCCGGCGCGTGCGCGAGCGTCGCGCCGGGGAACCCGTGGAGCGCGAGAGCCGCCCGGACCGCGTGCCCGTTCGACTGGCGGATCTGGTGCGCCAGCACCGGCCCGTCGACCGCCACGAGTTCGTCGCCGGTCGTCACGACCGCCACGCGGGGCCGCACGCCGACGAGCACGCGCGCCGCCCCGACCGAGGCGAGGGCGGCGACGTGCGCCGGCCCGATCCGCGTCCCGGACCGCAGCAGGACCGTGCCCGCGGCAAGGTCCGTTCCCTGCCGGTGGACCGCCTGCCCCGCCCGGACCTCGACGTCGCCGGTCAACTCCGCGACGCCGCCGTCGAGGCGCAGGCGCTCGAAAGGCACGACGGCGTCGCATCCGTGCGGGAGGACCGCCCCCGTCGTGACCTCGATGCAGGCGTCGGGGCCGGGGAGCGTGTGCGGGGCCTCGCCGGCCCGCTGCTGCGACGCGACGACGAAGCGCCGACGGCCGCCGGCGACTGCCGCACTCTGGAGCGCCACACCGTCCATCGCGACGCGGTCGAATGGCGGGAGGTCGCGCTCGGCCGCGACATCCGCGCGGAGGACGCGGCCCGCGGCGTCGGAGAGGGCGACGGTCTCCGCTCCGAGACGGCGAGCGTGCTGGCGGAGGAGACGGTCGGCGTCCGGGACGGAGATCACGCGCGTGCGCTCGGGTGAGGCGGGCCTACGTCGCGGCCCGCTGCGGCGTTCGCCCGGGCCGCGGCAGGCGGCCGTCGCGGGCGGCGTTGTCGAACGGTGGATGAAATGGACCGGGGGAGGCGGGGCGCGCCTCTCCCCCCGGCCAGCCCGGCCGTATGTTCCGCGCTCCGAGTCGCCGAGGCGGCCTGGAATGCCTCGGTAGCTCAGTGGTAGAGCATGCGGCTGTTAACCGCAGGGTCGTAGGTTCAAATCCTACCCGGGGCGCTGGATTGCGCAGTGGACAAGGGCTCTGGCCATCGTGCCGGGGCCCTTTATCTGTGCACCGACCGCAGTGGAGCGGCGACGGAACGTGGAGCAGGTGCGTCCGGTCAGGCGCGCCGTTCGCGAGGTGGCCGATAGATTTGCCGCCCGCCCTCCACCACGGCATGTCCCGCTCCACCTCCACGGCGCCGCGCCGCCGCCGCCGGTACGGCGACGAACCCGACGCCGGCCGCCGGCGCGCCCCGGACCCCGGTGTCTCGGACCGCGCCGCCCTCCGCCTGCTCGCCGCGTGGGCCGTAGTCGCGGCCGGGCTCCTCGCGGTGCCCGCAGGGCCGTTCGGTGTCCGCGTGCTCGCCGCCGTCGTGCTGTGGCACGTGGCCGTTGTGGGCGTCGCGGCGCGCCGCCGCGACCCGGCGTGGCGGTCCGCGTACGCGCTCGTCGCGCCGATGTCGGTCCTGCTCGTGCTGCCCGACCAGTTTCTCGCGGTCGGCCTTCGTACGCTCGTTTTCCCCGATTCCGGTGTTCCAATGCTCGGCGCAGTGCCCGTGTTCATGGCGGGCATGTGGGCGATCCCGCTCGCCGCTGTCGTCTTCGTCGGGAGGGCAGCGGAGCGTCGCCGCGGGCCGGTGTGGGGCGTCGCGGCGGGTGCGGCGCTCGGGCTGGCCGTGTTTGCGGGGGCCGAGGCTGCGACCGGCGTGCTGCCGCTGTGGCGGGCCGTCGGCGTGCCGGACGTCGGGCCGGTGGCGCTGTACGTGCTGCCGGCCGAGGCCCTGCTGAGCGCAACGACCGTGCTCGCGGACCAAGCCGTCTGCGGTCGCTCGACGGCCGTGAAGGCGCTGGCCGGGGCGCTGGTGGTTCTGGCGTACACGGGCGGACTCGCCCTCGGGTGGCTCCTGTTGGGGCGGTGAGGCCGGGGGCGACGCGCAGGGAGGGAACGCCGCCGGGGCGCGGGAATACCCCGGCTCCCCCTCCCCCACCCGCGTGCCCGACTCGAACCACGTCATCCTCCTCCTCGGTGCCACCGGCGGCATCGGCGCAGCCGTCGCCCGGCGCCTCGCCGCGCGCGGCGCCCGCCTCGTCCTCTGTGCCCGCGACGCCGACCGCCTCGCCGCCCTCGCCGCCGAGACCGGCGGCCTCGCCCTCCCCCTCGACGCCACCGATCCCGAGGCCGTGAAGGCCGCCGCCGAGCGGGCC
>JANPJI010000307.1:0-4784 GCA_031425425.1 Rubricoccaceae bacterium | reverse complement strand
GCGACGATGATGGTCTGCCAGCCCCAGAAGTGGACCTTGCTCATGAGGTCCGAGAACATCCGGGCCTTGCAGAGCCGCTGTGTGCTGTAGTAGATCGCGGCGAAGATCGAGTTGCCGGCGAAGGCGAAGATGACCGCGTTGGTGTGGAGCGGCCGGAGCCGGCCGAACGTGAAGTACGGCCCGACGTTGGCCTCGGGCCACGCGAGCTGGAGCGCGATGACCGCGCCGACGAGCATGCCGATAAAGCCCCACAGGCTCGTCGCGACGACGAACCAGCGGACGATCCGGTCGTCGTAGGTGAACACCTCGAAGCGGGACCGGCCCTCGCGCGGGCTGCTCGGCGCGGAGGGCAGAGGGACAGGGAGAGCGATTTCGGCCATCGGGAGGTCGTCTCAGGGTGGAGACCCAAGAGACGGACCCCCTCAGGCTCGCTGTGTCAGCGGACCGTCCCTCTCACCGGCCGGGCCTCCCCGGCATGGCGTGTAGGGGACAGCCCTACACACCCTCGGCATGCGGCCTGCCGCCTCAGAACGTGACTTGCGTCTGGAGGTAGAGCCAGTGGGACGTGCGGCCACCCTGCGGTGTCCGGACCGCGGCGCCCGGGCGGAAGGCGGACGCCCCGGCGGTGACGACGAGGGCGGGGCTGTGGCGGTAGACCGCCGTGAGGTCCGCCTCCTGCCCGAAGGTGCCCGGCACGCCCGGCGGGCCGGCGGCCGCGGCGAAGTGGTGGAGGTCCGCGCTCAGGAGGAGGCCGCCCACGGCGACGCCGACCGAACCCCAGCCGTCCTGCAGGCCGCGGTCGGTGAGCAGGCCCGGGAGGTAGTCCATGAACCCGTAGAACTTGTGGTTCGTGGCGAACAGCGTGTGGAACGTGCCGGCGGTCCCGTCGGAGGGGTCGCCGTCGCCGGAGAGGCGGGTGTAGCCGGCGCCGAGGCGGAGGGAGCGGGCCGGGCCGGCCGTCCAGCCTGCGGCTGCGCTGACGAGGGACGCCCGGGCGGGCCGGCGCGCGGCGCTGTCGCCGGAGGCCAGCCGGCCCCGCTGGACGACGGCCTCGACGTCGTAGTCGAACCGCCCGGACGTGCCGTGCGCTCGGAGGCCCGGCGTGACGCGGGCGAGGCGGCGGGCCCCGGCGTCCAGCCCCGCCGCGAGCCGCTCGGCATCGCCGTCATAGAAGGCGAACGCGTCGAGGGCGTGGCCCGCGCCGAGGGCCGCCGTCGCATAGAGCCCGACGAGCCGCTCGGCCCCGCCGCGTCCGACCGGGCTCACGAGCTCGGCCGCGAACACGTCCGCGGCGACACGGCCCCGGCGGAGGCGGACGGCCACTGCGTCGAACGCGCGCCCGACGTTCCCCCAGCCCACGGCCCCGACGAGCCGCTCGTTCCCGTACGCCAGCTCCTGCCGGCCGAGCGTGAGCCCCACGCCCGACCCGAAGAGGGAGTCCACGGCGAGGTATGCCTGGTGGAGGTCGAGCCCGTCGGCGCTCCCGTCCAGCGTGCCGTGCCCGAGCGCGGGGTCCTCGCCTCCGAAGAGCCGGGCGTCCTGGACCTGCACGAACGCCCGGACGTGGGGCTGTGGCCGGACGCCCACGCCGAGCCGCGTGCGGAGCAGGTGGAACAGGACGGGGTCCGAGGTCCCGGAGAGGTCGCGAGCATCGCTCTCGCTTCGGTGGCGGACCTGGCCCTCGACGGCGAACGCCGGGGCCTGCGCCCGCGCGGCCGAGGCCGCGACAAGGAGCACGGCGATGGGGAACAGGCGCGTCATCGGTCGGCCCTCGCGGCTGGAGACGGGTCGTGGACGGCCCAGAGGCCGAGCTTCACCTGGAAGACCCCGGCGATCTGGCCAGCCTTCGCCGTCATCCGATCGGCGTTGTCGCCCGCGAAGTGGGCGTCGACGGCCTGCTCGAAGCGGGCGAGCCAGCGTGCGAAGTGCTCCCGGCCGAGGCCGGGCATCCGCGCGTGAGGGTCGAACGGGCGGCCGTGGTACGCGCCGGTCGAGAAGACGACCGACGACCAGAACGCGACCATCCGCGGGAGGTGGCGGTCCCAGTCGAGCCCGGCGAAGAAGGGCCCGATGACAGGGTCCGCCTCCACGCCGCGGTAGAACGCGTGGACGACCGTTCGGACGTCGTCGTCGGTGCGAAGGTCGGGCCGGGGCGTCACGGGGCCGGCGGCTCGGGGCCGACGTCGGTGCGGAGCACGACGAGGAGCATCCGCATCGCGGCCTCGGCGTGGACGGCGTGCCGCGCGTCGGCCGGGAAGTGGAACGCCTCGCCGGCACGGACGCGGTGGTCCGCCCCGCCGAACGTGACGACGGCCTCGCCGTCGACGACGACGAGGAGGGCCTCGTGGGGCGTCGCGTGCTCGCGGAAGCCCTCGCCTGCGGCGAAGGCGAAGACGGTCGCGGAGCCGCCCGCGCTGGCGAGCAGCTTCTGGCTGGCGACCGTGCCGGCGGTGTAGGCCGCCTGCTCGGCGAGGACGAGCGGGGCGGGAGGCGTGACGACGGGGCTGCTCATCGGGTCGGGAAGTCGGGTGGGAAACGGGGGGCGGGCGGCACGTGCTGCCCGCCCCGGATCAGCAGGAACGGCGGCTCAGGCGGGCTGCGCGACGACGCGCATCGTCCCCTTCATCGTCATGTAGTGGCCGGGGTACGAGCAGATGTAGACGTAGTCGCCCGGAGTCGTGGGGGCCGAGAACGTGACCTCGACCGTCTCGCCGGGACCCGACATCGCCGTGTGGGCGACGATGGCGTCCTCCATCCGGCGGGGGATGTAGTCCGTGCCGGCGGCCGACGCCGCGGCCTGCCCGAACTGGGCCACGTCGGTCCCCGGGTCGAGCACGACGACGTTGTGGCGCATCGCGGCGCTCGTGGCCGTGTTGGTGAACGTGAGGGTGACCGTCTGGCCGGGGGCGACGGTGAACTCGGTCTGCTCGAACTTCATCTCGTCGCCGAGCGGGGCGATGGTGACCTCGGCGGGCGGGCCGTCGAACGCCGCGACGGGCTCGGGCTCGGGAGTTGGCGTAGGGGCCGGGGCGGCCGGCGGCGGCGCGGCCGCCGTCTCGACGGCGGTGTCGTCCCCGCCGCAGGCGGCGAGGGTGAAGGCCGTGGTGGCGAGGAGAAGGGTGCGGATCGTCATGGGGGTGGGGGTGAAAACGTGAGATCAGAGAACGAGAAAACGAGAGAGAGCCGGGCGCTCAGCCGTTTCGGGCGAGGGCCTGCTCGACCGCGGCGACGGCCGCGGCCGGGTCGGTGCCGAGGCCTTCCTGCTGAGCGATCAGCCGGCCGTCGGGGTCGAGGATGTGGATGAGGTTCGAGTGGGCGACCTGCCCGTCTGGCGTGGGCCGGTAGCGCACGTTCAGCAGCGCGGCGAGCATCTGCACGTCGTCGGGCGTGCCGCGCAGCAGCGTCCAGGCGTCGGTGAGGTGGTGGGCGTCGGCGAAGTGGCGCATCGCTTCGAGCGTGTCGCGGGCGGGGTCGAGCGAGACGAGGACGAACCGGACGGCGTCCGGCTCGGGCAGCGCACGCGCGAGCGCCTTCATGTCCTCGACGATGAGCGGGCAGGCCGAGGCGCAGTTCGTGAACACCATCGCCATCAGGACCGGCTCGCCGCGGAGGTCGGCCAGCTGCAGCGCGTCGCCGCGGTGGGCGGTCCACGCCGCGTCCAGGAGGTAGACCGACTCGTCGGGGAGCGGGCCGGGCGGGCGGGCCGCCTCAGCCGAGGCGGGCGCGTCGGGCGCGGAGGTGGGCGCGTCGGGCGCGGAGGTGCCGGGTGCGCAGGCGGCGAGCGTCGTCGACAGCGCGAGCAGGAGAAGGGTGCGGGTCATGTCGGGAGGGATCGAGGCGTCAGCGCGGTCCGCGAGCGGGGGCGTCGAGGGCGGTTCGGAAGCCGAGGTTGGGGACGACGTAGCGGCCCCGGAGGCCGCCGCGGTACGCGGAGCGCAGGAAGGCGGCGTAGTCGCCGAAGTCGCCCGCGCCGACGGCCCCGGCCCCGCAGAACGCGCCCGAGTCGGCGTCGCCGGCCCGGCGGGAGTCCGACGAGGCGAGCGCGCTGTTGAAGTCGGCCGTCCACTCGAAGACGAGCCCGTGGAGGTCGCGGACGCCCCAGTGGTTGGCCGGCGTCTGCCCGACGGCCGGGAGGACGGCCGGCCGCGGGCGGCCGTACCACGCGGCGATGCGGCGGTCGAAGTCCGCCTCGCCGCGGCCGTCGGCGTCGCGGGTGCCGGCCATCGCCGCGACCTCCCACTCGGCGACCGTCGGCAGCCGGTGACCGCGCCAGCGGGCGTAGGCCGTCGCAGCGAACCACGACACGTTGACGACGGGCTGCCGGGCGACGGCGCCGCCGCCCGGGGCGAGGTCGCCGGCCCAGTGGCTCAGGTACCCCTCCTCGGCGAAGAGCCGGCGCGCGCGCGACCGCCGCCACTGCGGGTTGGCCCGGACGAAGGCGAGGAAGTCGGCGTTCGTGACGGCCGTCCGGTCGAGGTAGAACGGGGCGACGGCGACGTCGCCGGCCCCGTCCGCGTCGCGGTAGAGTGGCGCGTAGGTGCCGCCGCCGACGCGCGCCATCCCGGCCGGGGGCGTGTAGGCCGCCGCCGGCGCGGCGGCGAGCCCGGCGAGCGCGATCCACAGGCCCGCGGCGCGGAACGGGACGGTCGGTCGGAGACGCATGGTCGGAGAGGGCCGGGTGGAGGGAGACGTGGTCAGTTCGCCGCGACCGCGGCGGGCGCCGGCGTGCTCGCGCGGGCCGCCGTGGCGGGGGCGGCGGGCAGGGGCCGCGCCTGGTACGGGCG
>JANPJI010000306.1:0-8085 GCA_031425425.1 Rubricoccaceae bacterium | reverse complement strand
TCAGGTTGGCCGCCCACGAGTCGGCGTCGTTGAGCTCGTTCGACGGGTCGCGGGAAGTCTGCGCCGTCGTCGTGTACGCCGCCGAGAGGCCGTCGACGGTGTAGCGGAGCCACGGCGAGCGGCTGCCGGTCTTGGAGAACTGGACGCGGAAGTTGCGGCTGCCGGTCACGGTCTGCGCGCGCTCGACGATCTGGGCGGCGTTGATCTGGCGCTGCGCCTCGTCCGGCGCGCCCGCCGACGTGTCCGCGCGGGCCTGCTCGACGAGTTCGCTGAGGCGGATGTCGCCGCGGCGCGGGTCGAAGCGCGGCGTGGCCTCGTTGGCCGTGAGCGAGTAGCTGACGGGGATGGACCAGCCGAAGCGCTCGGGGAGCAGCCGGTGCGCGTTGAACGACGACGTGAGCGAGAGGGCCGTCCGGTCCGAGAACTCGCGCTCCCCGAGGCCGCCGCCGAGCGCCCCGAAGCCGTCCTGGGTCATCGAGAAGCGGGCGTTGACGGCCGCCACGTCGGCGAGGACCACGTTGGCGGTGAGGAAGCCCGACGCGCCCTGGGCCTCGTCGTAGCCGCTCACGCGGAGCTCGTTGAACCACACCTCGACGGTGTCGAGGGCCACGACACGCCCGCCCGCCCCGTTGCGCACGCCCAGCACGACCGTCCGGATGTCCTGGATCGAGGGCTGGCCGCGGATGGCGATCCGCGCGCCGGGCGGCGCGTCGACCGGGGCCGCCTCGGAGCGGTAGACGTCCGTGAGGACCGTGCCGGCCGCGTCGCGGGCCACCTTGAGCTTGTTCAGCTCCGAGAGCACGATGTTGACCGAGTTGCGGTCCGGCCGCGCCGAGGTGGCCGTCTGCCACAGGCTGTCGGCGCGTGCGCCGTCGTCGGTGATGCGCGCGGCGTCCGCGGGCTCGAACGGGAAGATGGGCTGCTCGTACTCGTAGTAGTTCTCCGTCTCGTCGTCGCCGAGGCGCACCACGACGCGCAGCGAGTCCGACCGCTCGAAGCCGTGGCCGTGGACGTACAGGCGGACGTTGGAGTACTTGGTGAGATCCAGCGGGCGCGTCGTGTAGGACCGGACGATGCCGGACGTGCGTCCGTCGGCGAGCGTCTCGGCGCGGAGCACGAGGGCCTGCTCGCGGGCGATGCCGCCGCCGGCTCCGCCGAGGCCGGCCTGGGCCGTCTCGCGGTAGATCGCCTGCCGAGGCCGGGCATACGTCGTCGGGCTCTCGTCGCTGTTGATGGTGGCCACGAGCAGGCGCGGGTCCGGGGCCGGCGGCGGCGTCCCGCCGTTGTCCTCGGCCGTCCCGATGCGCTCGGACTGGAGCCACTGGCTGCCGACGAGCTGGAACGAGGCGAGGCGGATCGTCGCCGGCCGGTCGTGGCCGGTGGTCCACACCCGCACGGCCTCGATGCGGGCGAAGTCGTCGCGGCCGAGCCCGCCCGCCGTCACGCGGTTCTCGGTCCGGACCGGGATACGGAGCAGGTAGAACGTCTCGCCCTGGTTGGCGCCGGTCGTCGGGACGATGGTGTTCTCGAAGAACGGGCTCGCGCGGAGGCCCGCCGCGTCGAGCGGGATCTCGTAGCGGTGGTACTGCTCGGCGACGTCGGTGGCGAGGTTGCCGTTGATGTCCTCGGAGTTGGGGAGCGTCGCGATGCCGGGCTGGCCGGAGCGGACGATCTCGGACTGGGCCTGGACCGAGTTCAGCTCGACGGCCGGGAGGTACTGCGTGTAGCGCTCCTGGACGCTGGCCCCGCCGGGGAAGCGGGCCGCGTCGTCGAACCACGCGTCGTCGCGGAAGTGGTGGTAGTCGTCGGCCGAGGGGTCGAGGGCGGCGCGCTCGCGCTCGCCATTCGGGAGCGGGGTGGCGAGGAACGCCTGGAACTGGGTCCGCTCGTCGAGCAAGTACGGCTGGCCGCCTGTGGCGACGTCCTCGTTGCGCGACGGGAGCCCGTCGAGGCCGAGGTCCTCGGTCCGGCCCGTCTCGCGGAAGAAGTCCACGACGCCGTTGGTCTGGCCGCGCGCGCGCCGGCCGTAGGCCCGCACGTCGGCTCCGTCGGCAGGGCCGCCGTCGCCGAGCCCGTCCTCGGTCGAGTCGTCGTTGTCGGGGATGACGTCCTCGTTCATCCGGCCGAGGTCGAGGTACATCCGGGCCCCCGGCTGGATGTCCTCGTTCCCGTCGCGCCCGCCCGGCGCAGCGAGGAGCATCTCGATGAACTCGATGTTGTTCTGGCCTTCGAAGTCCGAGTACGCCCCGTCGATCTGCCGGATCATGCCGCCCCAGGCATCGCGGGGGTTGCTGGCGACGGTCGTGGAGAGCTCGGCGTTGAAGTTGTACGGCCCGCGGCGCACCGGATCGAAGTAGAGGTCCAGCAGGCCGATCGGCGTCCGGGCCTCCTGGCGGTTCGAGCCGTCGCGGTAGCGCTCGGGGTAGAGGTCGAGCGGCGTCACCGGGGCTGTCGCGCGCGTGATCAGGTCGCGGTCGTTGAAGTCCTGGTAGGCCGTGTTGGTGATCGAGTACCACGCGAAGAGGCCGCGCCAGTTGGAGCGGAAGCGCGGGTCCACGACGTCGTCGGGGTTGGTGATGCCGCCGGGGTTGATGGAACCGGCGGGTCCGGCGCTGTCGGGCGGCGCGGCGATGCGCCAGCCACTCGTCTCGCCGAGGACGCCGTACGCGTTCTCGGAGCCCTCGAAGTCGTCGATGAACGAGAGCCCGCGCGTCTCGTCCTCGGGAAGCTGGAAGCCGCCGCCTAGGCGGCGGACGGTCTGGTCGAAGGCGATCGTCTGCGGGTGCCCCGGCGTGAGCCGGGCGACCTCGCCGCGCAGCTCGACGCGCGAGGCGGCGCGCGTCTGGATCAGCGGCAGGAAGTCGAGGGCGCGCGTGATCCAGCGGGGCTCGGCGAGGTAGCGCCCGTCGAAGCCCAGGATGGTGTTATCCAGGGCCTCCTCGCCGACGCGGAACTTGTCCACGAGCGGGCGCTCGGAGAGGCGCATCGCCGTCGCGCCGAAGGTCGTGTTCTCGGCGAGGCGGTAGTCGGCGCGGAGGCCGAGCAGCGTCTTCGAGCCGATGGCGAAGAGCCGGTTCTGCTCCACCTGCACGCGGATCTGCTGGCCGTTCTGGAGGAAGAGCGGGTTGACGATCTCGACCGTCCCGGCGTTGTAGTTGACCCGGAAGTCGGCGTTCTCGGTGAGGTCCTGGCCGCCGGCCGTCACCCGGACCGTGCCGGGGACGAGGTTGAAGCCGACGTTGAACACGGACTGCGTGGCGCTGCGGAACTCGCCGGCGAGGCGGTACCGGCTCAACGCGGGGAACTGCTGGCGGACCGTGACGGGCTTGTTGTCGTAGAGCGCCTCGAAGGCGTAGCGCGTCGCGGCGTCGGGCGGGGCGGCGACGTCGATGAGCGTCCCGGAGACCGTCCGGCGGTCGCGGAAGACCTGCGTGAGGTAGTCGCCGAAGGGCTGGCGGACGGGGAAGATGACGCGGCCGTTTTCGACGTCGACGGTGAGGCCGGGCTTGAAGTCGAACAGGTTGTCCGGCGTGGCCTGCCCCTGCTCGTTGACCCGGTCGAGCCCGAGCACCTGGAGGAGCGTGAGCTGGTTGCCGAACGTGACGTCGGGGAGGACGGCGGACGGGGCGTTGCCCGGTGCCTCGTAGGTGATGCCGAACGTGAAGGCGGTCGGGTTGAGTGAGCGCCCGCCGATGCGGTAGATGTTGCGCATCGTGAGGTCCCACAGAGCCGACGTGACGGTGGGGCGGTCGCCGCGGAGCAGCTTCAGCACCGTCCGCGAGGTCGGATCGTTGGTGGCCAGGCCGTAGTCGCCGACGGTGACGAGCTCGCCCTCGGGCGTGCCGTTGTCGACGCGGTACTGGTAGGCGACGGCGAGGAAGTCGTCCTCGCTGAGCGCGGTCGTGAGCGAGATCCAGCCGAGGTCCCCGTCGACGGTGTAGTCGATGTTCTCGCGGAGGCGGCGGTAGCGGCCGCGCGCGAAGCCGCTGGTGGGGAGGGCGAAGCGCTCCTCGAGGTTGAGGCCCTCGTTCCCACGGATCTCGTTGAGGTCGGCGTCGGAGTAGACGTCGAGGTCGGGGCGCGGCAGGGGCGTGTCGAGCGGGTCCGAGAACGAGGCGAGGTACTCCTCGCCGCCGAGGAGGACGTTGCGCCCTCCGCCGGTGCGGTCGCCGGGCTCGGCGAGGTCGGCGAGGCCGGTCGCCGTGATGATGTCGTCGCCGACCGTGTTGGGGTTGACGAGGCTGATCTCGTGCTTGAAGACCTCGATGCCGACGAGCTGGCGGAAGCCGGGCGGGCGCGTCTGGAGGCCGGGCTCGATGTGCGAGCTGTCCCAGACGTTGTGGAAGGCGTAGCCGAGGAAGAAGTGGGTGTCGTTCTCGTACTCGGTCGGGGCGATCGAGAAGGGCGTGGCCTGCGAGCCGCCCTCGATGACGACCTCGCTCGTCTCGGCGTCCTGCTGGGAGGCGACGGCCGTGAGCGCGAGCGGCCCGAACCGGAGGTCCGTGCGGAGCCCGAAGAGGCGCTGGCCGCCCTGGATGAGCTCGGCCGGCGTCTGGAGAAACACGTTGCCGGCCTCGATCCGCTGGACGATGTCGTCCTCGTAGCCGGTGTAGACGAGCGAGACCTGGTTCTCGAAGTTGAACTGCGACTGGGTGTCGTAGTTGACGTTGATGCGGAGCTTGTCGCCGATGGTGCCGGCGACGTTGAGGTTCAGCTCCTGGCCGAAGTCCGGCGCGAAGGTGCCGTTGTTGCCCGTGCGGGCCTGCTGGAGGTCGCTCTGGTCGTACGCCAGCCCGAGGTTCACGTTGGACGTGCCGGACACGGTGAGGTCCACCTCGTTCTTGCCGAAGAGGGTCCGGAAGGCGGACTGCTCGCCGCCGGGGATGTCGACGGTGAAGCCGACGCCGCTGCGCCGACGCGTGCGGTCGGCGCGCTGCGACGAGAGCGCGCGGAAGCCGTCCGCGAGCGAGGCCCGCCGCTGCGCGGCGAGGTATTCGTCGAGCGTGAGCGTGGCCGGCGCGCGGACGTCCGCCCCGCCGACGGACTCGCGGACGGTGTACGCGTACGCCGCGCTGTCCAGCGTGACCTGGCGCTGCCAGTAGCTCCCGAGGCGCCCGCGGACGCCGGGCAGCCGCCGCGGCGCGAGCGTGACGGCCGTCCCGCCGTACGGCGTTCCGGGGAGGTATTCGAGGGCCCGCCGCGACGTGTCGGCGACGGTCGTGTCGGCGACGAGCGCGGCGACGGCGCTGTCGCCCGCGAGCGGGTCGAGCCGCGGGGCCGCAGCGGGCGGCGGGGCCGGCGGTCGCGGGCGAGCGATCGGCTTCCCGAACGACGTAAACAGCGCCGCGGTGTCGGCGGACGCTGCCGGCGGGGACGGAAGCGGTGCCGCCGCAGCCGGAGCGGGTACGGCGGCCACCCGCAGCGCCGCGACGCGCATCGCATCGAGGAGGGAGTCGGCGAGCGTCGTGTCGCCGGCCGCGAGCGCGGCGACGGCGCGGAGCGAGTCGGCCGTCCGCGTCGAGTCGGTCGTGTCCGGCGGGGCCGCCCAGTGGAACGGCCGCCCGGCACCGGGGCCGGCCTCGACGACGCCCGCCCGGAGGGCGAGCCCGGCGAACCCGGCGAGGGCGATCGCGCCAAGGAGGGCGAGGTGACGGACGGGGGACGGCGCGCGCACGGCAGGAGGCTCGGCCGACCGGCTGCGAGGCCCCGCACAGGGGCGCGGGGGCAGCAGGCGGGCAGCAGGGAACAGCAGAGACGTAGCGAACGCGTCGATAGGGAGCCGGCCGGGTTAGGGAGCGCCGAGCCGTCCACCGCGGCCGGGCTGGCGGGACGGTCCGCCGGGGGGCGAAGCTAGCGTGGCCTCTGGAGGACGGCAAGGGACGCGGGCGTGCCCGGCGGTGCGATTCCCACGCAGACAGGGCGCGGTCGTAGTCTACGGGTGGAGTCTCCCGCGCTGCCGTGCCCCACGCCTCGTCTCGCCGCGTCCTCGCCCGGTCCTGGGCCCTCATGCTGTGGGCCGTGCTCGCCCTGTCGGCCTGCCGGACGTCGGCGCAGGTCGCGCCCTCGCCCGTGCCGGTCGCGCCCGCCACGGCGGCCCCGGTCGCGCCGCCGCGGAGCCCGTCGGACCCGCCCATCGCGTCGCTCCGGATCGCTGCGCGCCCGCTCTCCGCCGGCGTCCCGTTCGACCGTGCCGAGGTCGAGGCCGGCGTCCGGGCCGTGCTCGACGCGCAGGTCCAGGCGTGGAACGAGGGCTCGGTCCGCACCTTCATGGACGGCTACGCCGAGGCGGACTCGCTCGTGTTCCTCTCCGGCACGACGGTCCGCCGGGGCTGGGAGGAGGCGCTCTACGGCTACCTCCGGTCCTACCCGGACGCCGCCGCGATGGGCCTGCTCTCGTTCGACGAGGTGACGGTCCAGCCGCTCTCGGGCGTCCACGCGCTCGTGTGGGGCCGCTGGCGCCTTCGCGTCGACGGCCCGCTCGACGCCCAGCCGGGCGGCCTGTTCACGCTCCTGTTCGTCCGGACGGACCAGGGCTGGCGGATCGTCCACGACCACACGTCGTGAGGAGGGGTTCGGGGAAGCTGATTCCGATCTCACGCCGGCTTCCAACGTCAACCCGCCTTTCCTCTAGACTCCCCCTCTCCAAACTCTTTCCTGATGCTCCTCTCCCCTGTCGTCGTCACCGGAGCCGGCGGGCGCCTGGGCCGGCTCGTCGCCGAGCGCCTCGTCGAGGCCGGCGTCGCCGTTGCGGCCCTCGACCGGGTCGCGCCGACGGTTGCGGGCGCGCTCGGGGTCGCAGCGGACCTCGCCGACGAGCCGTCTACGGCTGCCGCGTTCGACCGCGTCCACGAGGCGCTCGGCGTGCCGCGCGCGCTCGTCCACACCGTCGGGATGTGGGACGGCGCGCCGTTCGCCGACACGGCCCTGGACGCCTGGGAGGCCGTGATGCGGACCAACCTCACGACGACGTTCGTGTGCGTCCGCGAGGCCGTTCGGCGGATGCGCGCGGCCGGGGCCGGAGGGGCCGTCGTCGCGATCGCGTCGGGGCAGGGAGCCGACCGGGGTGTGGCGCAGCAGGCCGCGTACTCCGCCTCGAAGGCCGGCGTGGTCCGCCTCGTCGAGGCCGTGGACGCCGAGCACCGCGCAGATGGCATCGCGGCTGTGGCCGTGGCTCCGTCGATGCTCCTGTTCGGTGGCGAACCCCACGGCACGGCCGGGGTCGCCGCGGCGGACGTGGCGGCGCTGTGCGCGCGGCTGTGCGGCCCCGAGGCGCACGTCCACGCCGGGGCGACGCTGCGGGCGTACGGCTCGGCCGGCTGTGCCGGGCGTGACGGCCCAGGCGCGTGACGGCCCAGGCGTGCGCCCGGATCGGCCGGTCGGACGCACGGAGGGGAGCGGGCGGAACTCTCCTCCCGCGTCACCCGCTCGGCCATGCGCTCCCTCCTTCTTCTCGTCGCGCCGCTCGCGCTCGTCCTCACGTCCTGCAACGGCTCCGCGTCCGGCTCCGCCGCGTCGGGCACGTTCACCGCCCGGCTCGTTGCCGGGGCGGACACCGTCGGCACGGCCGAGGGCGACCTGCCGGCCCCGGTGCCCGCCGCGGCGCGCGTCGCCATCCCGCTCCCGCGCCCTGTCGCCAGCCTCCAGGTCACCAACACCGTGTGGCCGCTTCCGGACAGCCTCTCCAGCGGGGCGTTTCTGCTGGGGTACGTCGACTCGTCCGGCGACTCGGTGCTCTACGCGACCGAGTTCGACGTGCCGCGCTTCGCGACCGTGGACTCGGCCGCCGCACACCTGTTCGCCGTGGCTCTGCCCCGGATGTGGGTCGGCCCGGCGACGAGCCACCCGCTGACGGTCCGGTCCGGCGCGGACTCCCTGACCGCCTTCACGCTCTCCGCCCCCGCGCCCAGTGTGGCCGTGGCGACGCTCGACGCGACGCCGCTGGTCGGCTTCCCGAACAGCCGCCTCGTCGTCCGATTCGACGCGCCGGGCCGCGCGCCGGCACTCGTGGCCTACAGGCGGGCTCCGGCAGACGGCGGCTGGTACGCCTCGGCGCTTCCGACGACGGGGCCGGGCGTCGCGTCCGGC
>JANPJI010000305.1:0-7468 GCA_031425425.1 Rubricoccaceae bacterium | reverse complement strand
TCGGCCCGCTCGTCGAGGTAGCGCGTCTCCAGGCGCCGGTCGATCCGGTGCGGGTCGACCTCGATGCAGAGCACCACGCCGCCGTTCATGGTCACCGCCAGCGGCTGCGCGCCGCCCATGCCGCCGAGGCCGGCCGTGACGACGAGGCGCCCGGCGAGCGTGCTCCCGGTAGCGGCGAAGTGCTGGCGGGCGACCTCGGCGAACGTCTCGAACGTGCCCTGCAGGATGCCCTGCGTGCCGATGTAGATCCAGGAGCCGGCCGTCATCTGGCCGTACATGGTCAGCCCGAGCGCGTCGAGGCGGCGGAACTCGGGCCACGTGGCCCACTTCGGGACGAGGTTGGCGTTGGCGATGAGCACGCGCGGGGCCTCGTCGTGCGTCCGGAACACGCCGACGGGCTTGCCGGACTGCACGAGGAGCGTCTCGTCGTTCTCCAGCCGCCGCAGCGTCTCGACGATCTTCTCGAACGACTCCCAGGTGCGGGCCGCCTTGCCGGTCCCGCCGTACACGACGAGGTCCTCGGGGCGCTCGGCGACCTCGGGGTCGAGGTTGTTCATCAGCATCCGCAGCGCCGCCTCCTGGTGCCAGCCCTTGCAGCTCAGCGCGGAGCCGCGCGGCGCACGGACGGTTCGGACAGCTTCCATGTCGGGGCAGGCGGGTGCGAGGCCAAGATAAACGGCCCGCCGCGGAGGCCCGCGGCATCCGGTCCGGCACCGGCGAAGTGGAATCCGCCGAACGGGTTGGAGGCGTGTCAGACCTCTGGCACCGGGGCGGCGTCACTTGGGCTCCCTCACCCACCCGATCTGTGATGGCTCCCAACGGACTGCTCGCCGCCCGCGGCCTCTGGCGCGGCACCAACTGCCTCCAGGACCCCACCACCGGTAGGCCGGACGAGACGCCGTCGACGGCGGCCGTGACGTCGGTCGTCGGCGGGCGCTTCGGGCGCATCGCGTACACGTGGCTGTACCAGAACCGCCCGCAGGAAGGCGAACTCCTCGTCGGCTACCGCGCGCGCGCCGACGAGGCGACGGTCCACTGGATGGACACCTGGCACACCGGCGACACGGTCCTGGCATGCACGGGGACCGCCGGCGACGACGGGGTCGTTGCGGTGGAGGGCACCTATGCGGCCCCGACCGGCCCCGACTGGGGCTGGCGGATCGCCATTGAGCCCGTCGGCCGCGAGTCGCTCCGGATCGTCATGCACAACGTCTCGCCCGAGGGCGAGGTGTGGCCGGCCGTCGAGGCGGTGTTCGCCCCGGCGTAGCGCCGCGTCTTTGCGGGCGTCAGCCGAGGCGCGAGAAGTCCGGCGCGCGCTTTTCGAAGAAGGCCGTGAACGCCTCCTGCGCCTCGGGCGAGGCGAGGCGCGCGGTGAAGTGCGCGCCCTCGACGGACATTGTCTCCTGGACCGCCGCGGCGTCGGCGCGGCGCAGGAGTGCCTTGGTGAGGCGCACGGCCTCGGGCGGTTTCGCCGCGAGCGTGTGCGCGCGCTCCAGCGCCCGCCCGGTCGGGTCCTCCACGACCTCGTTGACGAGGCCCGCCGCGAGCGCGCTCTGGGCCGAGAACGCCTCGCCGAAGAGGAGCCACTCGGCCGCGCGCATCGCGCCGGCCACGCGCGGCAGCAGCAGGCTCGACGCGGCCTCGGGGACGAGGCCGAGGTCCACAAACGGCATTTTGAAGCGCGCGTCCGGAGAGGCGTAGGCGAGGTCGCAGTGGAGCAGGATCGTCGTCCCGATGCCCACCGCCGGCCCCTCGACGGCCGCAATCAGCGGCTTCGGGAACGTCGACGCGGCGCGGAGGAAGCGGAAAACGGGACTGTCCGCGCCCGTCGGCGGGTCCATGAGGAAGTCGCCGAGGTCGTTGCCAGCCGTGAACACGCCCGCGCTCCCGCCGAGGACGACCGCCCGGACGCCGGCGTCGTCTGCGGCGGCGTCCAGCGCCTCGGCGAGGCCGGCGTACATGGCCCGCGTGATGGCGTTCTTCTTGGCCGGCCGCGTGAGGGCGAGGTGCAGCACGCCGCCGTCGCGGCGGACGTCGAGGTCGGGGAGCGTCTCGGGCATAGGATCGGGTTGACCCGACGGGTCGGGGAGGAGAAGCCGCAAGCTAGCCGGCCTGCCGGCGCAGTCTCGTCGTCGGTCGCTGCGTCGTCCATTGCCGGGACGCGGACACCTGGGCGCGGACGGCGGGGACACCACGCAGACACACCAGCCTTGTCATCCTGAGACCCGCAAAGGATCTCAGCGCCGTGGTACAGTCTCTCGCAGACGGTGGCAGCAGGCTCCGACCTCGCCCTTCGGCTTCGCTTAGGGCAGGCTGTCGAGATCCTTCGCGGGGCTCAGGATGACAGGTTTGTTAGGGCGGCGCTGGTCGTAATCGTACCGCCTCGATCGGAGCGGGAACGCCGGGGCGCGGACGCCGGGGCGCGGACGCCGCGCCACCGCTCGCGTTTATCTTGACCGACCCCCTCCGCCGCCTCCATGTCCGTCGCCCTCGCCGCCGCCCGGCCCGCCGCCCTCGACCGCCTCCGCGCGGCCGACCTCCCGCTCGCGACCCAGGCCGTCGCTGTCGTCGCCGCTGCTGCGCTGACGGCCGTCCTCGCGCAGTTCGAGCTCAAGCTGTACCTCTGGGAGGTGCCGCTGACGCTCCAGACGGTCGCCGTGTACGGTACGGGGCTCCTGCTCGGTCGCCGCAACGGGGCGCTCGCGATGGGCCTCTACCTCCTGCTCGGGCTCGTGCTGCCGGTCTACGCCGGCGGCGGCTCGGGCGCGGCGCACCTCGTCGGCGCGACGGGCGGCTACCTGCTCGCGTTCCCGCTCGTGGCGCTCGTCGCCGGGGCCGTCACCGAGACCACGCGGACGCTCCCGCGCGCAGCGCTCGCGCTGCTCTGCGGGTCCGCCGTGCTGTTCACCTGCGGCGTCGTGGTGCTGCACACCGTCGCCGGTCACGCGACGTGGGCCGAGTCGGTCGTCGGCGGGTGGCTCAACTTCGTCCCGTGGGACCTCGCCAAGATCGCGGCCGTCGCGGGGACCTACGCCGCCGCGCGCCGCGCGGGCTGAGCACCGCTCGCGGATCCTCTGCTGCGAACGTCCGTCCCTCGGGGCGGACGTTCTGCGTTTTGCGCGCCCCGTTACCCGCTCCGCACGGGATGCGGCCCTTCGTTCGTCCTCCCCGCCCACTCGTCTCCCCGCCGCCATGCGCCTCCCGATCCTCTCCCTGCTCCTGGCCGCGCTCGCGCTCGGTGCCTGCGACTCGTCGAACTACGACGACGGATACGACGACGGCTACTACGACGGCCAGGACGACGCCCCGACCAACGGGGCCACGTTCGTCGACTTCGAGCTCGACGCGACCGACTACGCCGTCAGCGGCGACCAGCGGACGGCGTCGTACCAGACGGACGACATCGACTCGGGCACGGTCCGGGCGACGGTCGAGCGGGCGCTCGCGACGGCCGGCGACGGTGCCCTCGTGGCCCTCTACATCGACAGCCGCCTCGTCACCAACATCGACGGCACGAGCGTCCCGTACGCGGCCCTCCCGCTCTCGCGCGGGTTCGAGCAGCTCGTCGTGATCGACAGCTACGGCGACGGCTCGCCCGACGGGTCGGTCAACGTGGTCGGCTACACGGCCTCGTACGAGTACTCGTTCGACAACCAGGACCTGTACTTCGACGTCGTCTCGTCCGCTCCCGCGAGCGACTTCTCGGCCGACCCGACGGTCCTCTTCGACTTCGTGACCCCGCAGCGCAGCGCCGTCAACGGAGACCGCCAGGGGCCGACGCGGCTCAGCTTCCGCCTCGTGACGGTCCCGGCGACGCGCGGCAGCCGCCCGGCGGTGGACATGACGGACTACGCCGCCGTCCGGGCCGCGTATAACCTGCCGGACTGAGCTGCCGCGTAGGCCTCCGCGCCCCGCCCCGGTCCGTCCGCGGCGGGGCGCTCGCGCTTCGGGGCGGTTTCCGCGCGCACGGACGGAACGGCGCGCGCCGTTCCGGGTGAACGACGCACGCCACCGCGCCTCCGATGACCTTCCAGTATTCCGAGTGGAACGACGCCCGCCACGGGCAGAACCGGACCACCTTCGACACCCTCTTCGACCTCTTCCAGCAGCTCCTGCTCCACACCGGCGGCGACGCCGACGAGGCGCTCCGCTGGCTCACCGCCGTCGACAACCAGTACGGCGTCTCGGACGAGGGCATGGGCCTCGGGGACTTCATCGAGGAGCTCAAGAACCGCGGCTACATCTCCCGCGACGACGAGACGGGCGTCGTCCAGATCACCGGCAAGACGACGCGCGGCCTCCGCGAGCGCTCGCTCGACGAGATCTTCGGCACCCTCCGCAAGGCTGGCCGCGGCACCCACAAGACGCCGTTCTCGGGCACCGGCGACGAGCGCCAGCCCGAGACGCGGCCGTTCTCGTTTGGCGACTCCGTGGCGGACCTCGACGTCACGTCCACGCTCTCGAACGCCTACCGCCGCGGCGGCCTCGGCGAGTTCTCCCTCGAACCCGACGACTTCGAGGTCTTCGAGACGGACCACCACACGTCCGTGGCGACCGTCCTCATGATCGACCTCTCGCACTCGATGGTGCTCTACGGCGAGGACCGCATCACGCCCGCCCGCAAGACGGCCCTCGCCCTCGCCGAACTCATCACGACGAGCTACCCCAAGGACACGCTCGACATCGTCGCCTTCGGCAACGACGCATGGGAGGTCGAGATGAAGGACCTCCCGTTTCTCCAGGTCGGCCCGTACCACACCAACACGCGGGCGGGCCTGGAGCGCGCGCGGATGATCCTGCGGCGGCGCAAGAACCGCAACAAGCAGATCTTTATGATCACGGACGGCAAGCCGTCCTGCCACTTCGTTGACGGCCGCCTCTACAAGAACGCCTACGGCCTGGACCGCCAGATCGTCAACAAGGTTCTCGACGAGGGCGCGATCGCGCGAAAGGAGGGCATCACCATCACGACGTTCATGATCGCCCGGGACCCGTACCTGCAGGACTTCGTGCGGCAGCTCGCCGAGGTCAACAAGGGCCGCGCGTACTACTCGCGCCTCGACGACCTCGGAGGATTCCTGTTCGAGGACTACGTCCGCAACCGCCGCAAGACGGTCCGCTAGCCCGCGCCGTACGTTCGTCCCTTCCCGCTCCCTCGCCGATGCCCATCGTCTCCACCTCCGCGTCCTGGTCCACGAGCCCCGCGCCGCCGGGCAGCGAGGGCACCGCGTGAGCGTCCGCCCCAAGAAGCGCCTCGGCCAGCATTTTCTGACCGACGAGGCGGTCGTGCAGGCCATCGCCGAGGCGGTCCGTCCGCCGGCCGGGTCGCGGCTCGTCGAGATCGGCCCCGGCGAGGGCGTCCTCACGGCCGAGCTGCTTCGGGGCGACCCCGCTCTCGCCGCCATCGAGGTCGACCCCGAGGCGGTCGCTCACCTGCACGCGCGCTTCCCGGCCCTCGACCTTCGCGAGGACGACGTGTTGAACGTCGACTGGGGGGCGCTCCGGGCAGAAGGCGGCCCGGGTGCGGCCCCGCTCACGGTTGTCGGCAACCTGCCGTACTACATCACCTCGCCGATCCTCTTCTCGCTCCTCGCGGCCCGCGACCACGTCGGCCGGGCGACGGTCATGGTGCAGCGCGAGGTGGCGGACCGGCTCGTCGCGCCGCACGGCTCGAAGACCTACGGGACGCTCTCGGTCTACTTCCAGCTCTTCGCCCGCACGCGGCGTCTGTTCGACGTCCCGCGGCACGCCTTCCGCCCGCCGCCGGCGGTCGAGAGCGCGGTCATCGAGGTCGACTTCGAGGTCGAGGCGCCGGACGTGCCGTTTGCCGCGCTCCAGCGCGTCGTGAAGGCGGCCTTCGGGCAGCGGCGCAAGATGTTCCGCAACAGCGTCGCGCCGCTCTTCGCCGAAGCCGGCCGCGAGATGCCGGCGTGGGCCGCGACGCTCCGCCCGGAGGCCGTCACGCCGGCCGACTTCGTGACGCTCGCGCAGGCGCTCGCCGGACACGCCGAGCCGGCCGTGTGAGGGCGATCTTGCCGGACGCCCCCGCCGACCCCGTGTCCGACCGCCTCGCCCTGCCCGACTCCGATCCGGACGCCCCGGCGGCCGTCTTCGACGTCCGCGACGGACTCGTCGACGACGTGGCGGCGCTCGTCGAGGCCGGCCAGAAAGGGATGGTGCTCAACGTCGTCGCCGATCTCCGCGCGGCGGACTTCGCGGACCTTCTCGCGTACCTCCCCGAGGACGCCGCCCGCGAGGTCGTCCGCTGGGTCCCCGGCGAGGCGACGGCCGAGGCCGTCGCCGAACTGGAAGGCCGCGACCGGACGGACCTCCTCGAAGGGCTGACCACGAGCGAACTCGTCGCACTCCTCGACCACCTCGACACCGACGACGCGGCGGACGTGCTCGCCGACATCGACGAGGACCGCGCCGACGACGTCCTGACGCGGCTCGAAGACGCCGACGACGTTGAGGCGCTGCTCCGCTACGCCGAGGACACGGCGGGCGGGCTCATGGGGACCGAGCTCGTCGCCGTGCCCGACACGGCGACCATCGCCGAGGCGACCGAGGCCGTCCGCGCCGGAGCGGACACGGTCGATCCCATCTACGTCGTCTACGTCGTCGATGCCGACGGGCGCCTCGTCGGCCTGCTGCCGCTCACGCGGATCCTGCTCTCGCAGGTCGAGACGCCCGTCGCCGACGTGATGGACGACGACCTCGTGACGGTCGGCGCGGACGTGGACCAGGAGGAGGTCGCGCGGCTCATGGAGCGCTACGACCTCGTCGCCCTGCCCGTCCTCTCGGCCTCGGGCAAGCTGCTCGGCCGCATCACCATCGACGACGTCGTGGACGTCATCCGCGAGGAGGCTGAGGAGGACCTCCAGCGGGCCGTCGGCATCCGGGGCGACGAGGAGCTCTCGTCGTCCGTGTTCTCGGTGAGCCGCGGACGGCTGCCGTGGCTGGCCGTCGGCATGGTCGGCGCGTTCGTGTCGGGCCTCGTGATCCAGGGCTTCGAGGGCGCGCTCGAACGGGCGATCGTGCTCGCGACGTTCATCCCGCTCGTCACCGCGACGGGCGGCAACGCGGCGATCCAGAGTGCGGCGATCGCCGTGCAGGGGCTCACGTCCGGCGACCTCCGGCTGGCCGACGGGTTGAGGCGCCTGGGCAAGGAGATGCTCGTGGCGCTCCTCAACGGTCTCGTGCTCGGGGCCGGGATCGGGCTCGTGGTCGTCCTGATGGGCGTAGGCCACCCGGTCCGCCTCTCGCTCACGGTCGGCCTGACGCTCCTCGCGGTCATCCTCATCGCGACGACCAACGGGGCGCTCGTGCCATTCCTGCTCCAGCGCGCCGGCGTGGACCCGGCGTCTGCGATGGGGCCCTTCGTGACGACGCTGAACGACATCGTGGGCCTGAGCGTCTACTTCGCCATCGCGCGGCTGCTGTACCTGTGACGGCCTGCGCGCGGCGA
>JANPJI010000304.1:0-4321 GCA_031425425.1 Rubricoccaceae bacterium | reverse complement strand
CGTGCTCACCTACCGCGACGGTCGAGACCACGTCGGGCCGGGCGAACTTGTCGTAACAGGCCGGGCAGAAGGAGACATTCAGGGCGTGTTTGCTGGGTGTGCGGACGACAACCCGGTGGGAACACTGCTGCCGTCGAAGGCCGTCGTTACAGGCCATTTCAATGTGCGCCTCTGAGAAACTGTTTGGTGAACGAGAAACCCCCAACGCAACGTCATCCCGAGCCTGTCGAGGGATCTCGACGCCCCTCCGACGGCGGTGCGGTCGGATTCAGCGCGTCGAGATCCTTCGACTGCGCTCGCTGGGGCTCGCTCCGCTCAGGATGACGGGTTGATGGATGTTGCTCGCCAAACAGTTTCTGAGATGCGAATGGTTAGCGTTTGCGCTCTGCCGCTCGGCGTCATCTCCCGTGCCCGCCCGCGCATCGGCCCCCACAATCGTGAGACCTTGACAGGCACCCGAACGTCCGCCCTGCCGTGACCGCCGTCTCCACCGCCCGCCTCGGGCTCGTCGTGAGCCTCGTCGTGCTGGGGCTGAAAGTCGTCGCGTACCGCCTGACGGGCTCCGTGTCGCTGTACTCGGACGCCCTGGAGTCGGTCGTCAACGTCGCCGCGGCGGGCGTGGCGCTGTTCGCCGTGCGCCTCGCGGTCCTCCCGCCGGACGAGAACCACCCGTACGGGCACACCAAGGCGGAGTACCTCTCGGCCGTCGTCGAGGGCGCGCTCATCGTGTTCGCTGCCGTCGAGATCCTGCGCGCCGCGTGGGGGCGGTTCCAGTCGCCCGTCGCGCTCGACGCGCCCGGCGCGGGCGTCGCTGTGGCCGTCGTCGCGACCGTCCTCAACGCCGCCTGGGCCGCCGTGCTCGTGCGGACCGGCCGGGCGCACCGTTCGCCGGCGCTCGTCGCCGACGGGCGGCACCTCTGGAGCGACGTCGGGTCCACGCTCGGCGTGCTCGCCGGGATCGGGCTCGCCGTGGCGACGGGCTGGTGGGTGCTGGACCCGCTGCTCGCCGTCGCCGTGGCCGTCAACGTGGTCGTGGTCGGCGTGCGGCTCATCCGCGAGTCTGTCGGCGGGCTGATGGACGAGAGCCTGCCCGCGGACGAGATGCGGGTCGTGCACGAGGCGATCCTCGGCGAGATGGGGGCGGCGATCGAGGCCCACGCGCTGCGCGCGCGGCGCGCGGGGAGCCACACGTTCGTCGAGTTCCACCTCGTGCTCGCCGGCGAGACGTCGGTCGAGGCGTCGCACGCGCTCTGCGACCGCCTCGAAGCGGCGATTCAGGCGGCAGTGCCGGGGTCCAGCGTGACGATCCACGTCGAGCCCGAGGCGAAGTCGAAGGGGCACGGCGGCGTCGTCGCGGTCGGCGCGGATGTCCCGCACACGTTCACCTGATCCGGCCGGGCCGGAGCCGGGTGGTGCGTTTGCATCACGGCGGCCGACGCGCATCCGGGTAGACTCCGGCTCACCGTCTCGTCTTCCCGTGCGCCTCGTCTCGCTCGTCGCCCTCGTGCTCCTCTGCGGCTGCGTCCACACGCAGCCCGTGTCAATGGCGTCGCCCGAGGGCCGCGCCGAGGTCAATGCCCGCGCAGCGCGGCGGGCCGCCTCGCTCGTGCTCCGCGGTGGGCCGCCGCAGCGCGTCCGCGGCCTCCACGTCGGGCCGGACGAGACGACGTGGGTGGACCGCCTCGCCGGCGGCGCGCGCTCGGCCCCGACGGCCGACGTGGTCGCGGTGAGCTTCAGCCGGCAGCGGGTGTGGCGCGGCGTTGCGATCGGGACCGGCGTCGGAGCCGCGCTAGGTCTACTGGCGAGTGCAAGCGACGACGGCGGCTTCATTTCCTTCTCGCCGGCGTTCTACATCGGCGGCGGAGCGCTGAACGGTGCCTTCTTCGGCGGGGCCATCGGAGCCGGACAGATCGACCGCTACCGCGCGATCCCCGGCGGGCGCCCACAGATCCGGCCGGACAGCGTCTCGGCGCAGGTCCGGTTGCGCTAGCGGGTCAGAATGAGCCGCTCGCTGTCGAGCCCCAGCTCCCGGTTCGTCGCCGTGCCCACGATCTGGACTGCCCCGGCCGGCCCCTCGGCGACCGTGGCGTCGTAGACGATCCGCCAGCCGGTGTCTCCGGTCATGCGGAGCTGCAGCCGCTGGCCCTCGTGCTGGCCGGTGACGGTGTACGCCGTCGCGTTCGCGGCGCTGTCGAGGATGAACGTGCCGGTGACGCTCCCGCTGGCTGTCTCGCGCGCGACGAGGCGCACCGCGGCGCTGAAGCGCGAGGTGCTGAGGACGCCGTCGTAGGTCCCGGTGACGTCCACGCGCGCCTCGGGGTCGGCGCTGGAGCACCCGCACAGCGCGAGCAGAGCGAGGGCAACGAGACGTGCGGGGCGGACCATTGCGGAATCGGGGGGGACGCCTCAACCTACGCCCGGCCGCCGCGTCATCGGGCGAGCGTCAGGCGCTGCGTGCGGACGCCGTCGGGGCCGTCGAGGCGGGCCACGTAGACGCCGCTCGGCAGGTGCCCCGCGTCGAAGCGGACCCTGCGCGCGCCTCGGGACCGGGCCGCTGCGAGCGGGCCGTACGTTGACCGTTCCCCACCCCATCTGGCCCGATGCGCCTCCTCCTCCTGACGGCTCTCGCCGCCGTCTCCGCGTGTACGCCGCGCGGAGAGCCGAGCGGCAGCGCGGCGCTCCCCTCCTCACCCACCGACTCCGTGGACGCCCCGCCGAGCGCCGCGCCGGACACGTCGGTCGTGTTCGCGCTCGACCCCGAAGGCCTCCGCCTCGTCGACGCCGCGACGGGCTCGGCGCGCCCGCTCCCGTTCGGGACGCCCGAGGCGGACGTCGTGCGGGTCGTCTCGGCGCGGACCGCGCAGCCGGCCGAGGCGTCGCGCAACGAGGAGTGCGGGGCCGGCCCCCTCGCCTTCTCGACGTGGCCCGACGGTCTCCAGCTCGCGTTCCAGGACGGGCAGTTCGTCGGCTGGTCTCTCGGCGAGCGCGCCTCACCGTCGATCACGACGATGGCGGGCGTCGGCATCGGTGCCTCGCGTGCCGACCTCGACGCGAGCGTCGTCACGATCGTCGAGGGGAGCACGCTGGGCGTCGAGTTCGCGTCCGGCGGATTCTACGGACTCCTCAGCAGCGACGGGCCGGACGGCCGCGTGACGGCGCTCTGGGCCGGCGTCTCGTGCGCGTTCCGCTGATCCGGCCTGCCGCAATGCCGCTGACGGACCTCCTGCCCCGCGTTCGTCGCCGAGGCGTGCGCCGTCCTGCTCGGCCACGGCGACAGGGCGCTGGAGCACGCGAGGGCGCGCACATCTACGACGGGCCGGACGAGGTCCACAGGGGCGTCGGCGCACGCGAGGAGTTCCGCCGCCAGCGGGTGTGACGCACGCCGGGCGACCGATCTTGCCGCGTCGCATCCCGCGCTCCGTGCCCCCTGCCGCTACCCTCCTGCCCCGCCTCTCGCGCCGGCTCCTCGTCGGCGTGCCCGTCGCGACGGCGCTGGTGTCCGGGCTCGCCGTGCAGGGCGTGTTCGTCGCCGCGGCCGGCGTGCCGTGGTCGTGGCACGAGGCGGCCGGCTCGGTCGCCAACGCCGCGGTATACGTCGCGGTGATGTGGCCCGCCGCCGTCGCGACGTTCCGGTGGACGGTCGGGCGGTGGCCGCTGCGCGGGCCGGGCGAGGTGCTGCGGCACGTCGCGGCGCAGGTCGCCACGACGGCGCTGTCGTTCGCCGCCGCGAGCGGGGCGGTCCGGCTGCTGTTCGGCTCGGTCTACCCGCCGGGCCTGTTCGCCATCATCGTCACCGTGGCGTCGGTCTCCACGGCCGGGCTGGCGACCGTCCTCTACGGCGTCCTCGCCGCCCAGCGGCTCCGCGCCACCGAGGCCGCAGCCGTCGCGGCCGAACTGCGCGCGCTCCGGGCGCAGATCAACCCGCACTTCCTGTTCAACGCGCTTAACACCGTCGCGGCGCTCGTGCGGACGCGCCCCGAGCGGGCCGAGCGCGTCGTCGAGGACCTCGCGGACCTGTTCCGCTACAGCCTCGCCGCATCCGAGCGGCCCGCGGTGACGCTCGCCGAGGAGGTCGCCTCGGCGCGGCTGTTCCTCGGCATCGAGCAGGCCCGCTACGGCGACGACCTCACGGTGCGCGTGGACGTGCCGGACGCGCTCGGCCGGGCGCGCGTGCCGAGCCTGCTCCTCCAGCCGCTCGTCGAGAACGCCGTCAAGCACGGCGTGCGGACCCGCGACGGGCGCGGGACGGTCGCCCTGACTGCGCACCGCGACGGCAGCACGCTCGTGCTGCGCATCGAGGACTCGGGGCCGGGCTTCGGCG
>JANPJI010000303.1:0-10677 GCA_031425425.1 Rubricoccaceae bacterium | reverse complement strand
CGCGGCGGACGCCGGTGGACCGATCGGGCTGGCGGCTGCCGGGACCAGACCCGCCGGGACCGGCCGTGCGGCCGTCTGCCGCGGGGCCGCAGCGGCGAGGGTCGCCCCGCAGTCGTTGCAGAACCGGGCCGCGGCCGGGTTGACGTGGCCGCACGCGGCGCAGGCCGCCGGCTCGCCGCGGCGCGGCGCGACCGCCTCACCCGGCGCGGCGTCCGAAATCGCCGCCGTCTCGGTGGCCGGGGACAGATCGGCGAGGTCGGTCCCGCAGAGCGGGCAGCGGGCGGCGTCCGCGGGGACAGCAGCGCCGCAGGAGGGGCAGGACGTCACGGGGTAGGGGTAGGCCGGGCGGTGCCGCTCTGCTCGACGCGGCGGCGGAACTCCTGGGCCGGCTTGAAGACCGGTGCCAGGCGGGCCGGCACGGGGACGGGCACGTCGGAGCGCGGGTTCCGAGCCGTCCGCGGCGCGCGCTCGACCGCCCGGAACGTCCCGAACCCGCGAAGCTCGACGCGGTCCCCCGCTGTCACCGCGTCCAGGACGGTCTGCATGAACCCGTCCACGACGGCCTCTGTTTCGATCTTGGTCAGGCCCGTCGCCTCAGCGATCCGGTCGACGATGTGGGCTTTGGTCACGGCGGGGCGGCAAGCGGGGCAGGATGATACGACGGCACCACATCCCGTCCGTTGGGCGATCCATGTTCGGGGTGGCGCGCACGCCCGCTTCGGGGTTAGTTTTAGGCCCAGTCGAACTGCTGTCCGAAGCCCTTTTCTATGAAGGTTCTGTTCGTCGCTGGCGAGGTCGCCCCCTTTTCCGAGACCACGGAAACCGCGCGGCTCATGCGGTCGCTCCCCGAACGCCTCCAGGAGGCCCACGGCGTCGAGCCCCGCATCATCATGCCCCGCTACGGGGTCATCTCGGAGCGTCGGAACCGGCTCCACGAAGTGATTCGGCTCTCCGGGGCGGAGATCCCCGTCGGGGACGCCTCGGACACGCTGCGTGTCAAGGTGGCCTCGATCCCCGGCATCCGGCTCCAGGTCTACTTCATGGACTCGGTCGAGTACTTCAAGCGCAAGGGGCTCCACGACAACCGCAAGGACGGGACGTCGTTCGACGACAACCCCGCGCGCGCGCTCTTCCTCGCCCGCGCTGCGCTCTCGACCGCCCACAAGCTCGGCTGGAACCCCGACGTCGTCCACGCGGCCGGCTGGATCGGGGCGCTCGTCCCCCACGTGCTCCACGCCGACGCCGCGCTCGCCGGGGCCCGGGCCGTCTTCACGCCGGACCTCGTCGACGGCTTCGAGCCCGCGCTCCGCGCAGATGAGGCCGCCGCGCTCGGCCTCCCCGAAGCCCTCGGCGACCGGACCCTCCGCGATATCGGCCTCACGACCGCCGACGCCGTCGCGTACGCTGCGGGCGACGCTGCCCGCGACGGCGAGCCCGCCGGACCCGTCCTCGACGGGGACGTCGACGGCGCGGCGGAGCGAGCGGCCGACCTCTACGCCTCGCTCCGACCTGCGCTCGCGGCCTGAGCCGGCGCGCCCGCCGAGAAGCCGCGGTGGGCGTTTTTGCAGGATGGTCGCGGACGGCCAGGACGCCGTGGCGTAGCCTTGGCCCGGTGCCTCGGCGCGCAGGGCCTTTTTGGAGGACCGGGCGCGAACGGCCTGTCCTCCCCGTTCCCGACGAGCCCTCGCCCTGCGAGCCCCCTCCGCTCGTCCGGCACCCCCCATCGGTCCGACTCCCTCCGTCTTGCGCGTTTCCGCCCTCGTTCAGGCCACGGCCGGCCTCGCCCTGCTCGCCCTCTCGGCGTGCCAGGACCCCTCCACCGTCGGGCTCGGCCTCATCGACGACGACGCCTCGAACCCCAACGTCCGCGTGCTCGCCGCGACGTCCGTGGACACGGTCGGGTTCGATCTCGTCACGTCCGGCCTCGCCGACCTCGCCACGCCGACGCAGGCGCGCGTGCTCGTCGGGAGCGTCCTCGACGCGCTCTACGGCGACGCCACAGCGACGGCGTACGTGGACGCCATCGCGCCGACGCTCCCGAGCGGGTTCGGCGACCGACCCGTCACCCGCGTCACGCTCGAACTCCGCCGGGACTACGTCTATGGAGACACGACGACGGCCCTCCCGGTCGAGCTCCGCCAGGTCACTGCCACATGGTCTCCGACCGGCCTCCCGGCCGACACGACGCTCGCGACCGGGGAACTCCTCACGACGACGACGATGACCGCGAGCGACACGCTCGCGGTGTTCACGCTGCCGGCGACGTGGGTCGCGGCCAACGACTCGCTCTTCACCAGCACCGCCTTCGCGTCCTCGTTCGAGGGCTTCGAGCTTCGCACGCCGACCGTCCCGGGAGCCGGGGCCGTCGTCGGCTTCAACGTCGCTGCGGCGAGTGGGAGCGTGCTCCGCGTCGCCACAGCCCGCGACACGGTCTCGTTCCGGCTCTCCGAGGTGTTCTCGCGCGTCACGCGCGGGGCCGCGGGGCTCGCCCCGATGGGCCGCCGGCTGCTGCGCGCGGGCGTCGGCGAGGGGCTGCGGTTCGTGTTCGACTACACGGGCGTGCTGCAGCTCCCGCTCGCCCAGGCCGTGTTCCGCCTCCCCATCGACCGCACCCTGGCCGGCCCGACCGGCGCGTTCGTCCGCCCGCTCGCATCCGAAGTGGCCCTGTTCGTCCGGCCGCGGACCGGCGACCCGCTCTTCGTCACGACGGTCCGAACGGTCGGCACCGGCGACGCGCGGACGGTCTCGAACAGCTCCCTGACGTCGCTCGTGCAGTCGCTCCTACTCGACGCGGCGAGCTACCGCGACTTCCAGGTCCGCTTCCCCACGACGCCCGTCTCGCTCGACGTGCTGCCGCTCGTGATCGACGGCGCGACGCCTGCGACGCAGCCGCGGCTTTCGCTGACGGTCGTCGGCCAGCCGACGTGAGCCGCCTCTCTCCTTCCGACCGCCGGTCCTCGATGTCTCCGTTTCCGCTTGCAGGGCGTGCGCTTCTCGTCCTCGTCCTCGCCGCCACGGCGACCGTCCCGGCGTCCGCGCCCGTGCGCGCCCAGGGCCAGAACAACTACGGCTCGATCTACTCGCGGTACGGCCTCGGCGAGCGGATCGACTTCGGGTCGTCGCAGGCCGAGATGCTCGGCGGAGCCCAGACGGCGCTCCGCTCGACGCTCTACAACGGGTTCGCCAACCCCGCGCTGTGGGCGGACCAGCAGGTGACCACGTTCAGCGCCGGCGTCGGCCTGTCGGGCGTCCGCTCGACCGACGCGACGGCCGACGGGGCCAGCCGCGCCACGGCCGGCGACGTGGTCGGGCTCCAGCTCGGCGTCCCGCTCCTGCCGTCGCGCCTCGGCCTGACGGTCGCCTACCGGCCGTACTCGCGCGTGAACTACCGCACGTCCATCCCCGGCACACTCGTCACCGAGGACGACACGACCGACTTCGCCCTGAACCAGGAGGGCGGCGGCGGGCTCCAGCGCATCTACGGCGGCCTCGGCCTGCGGATCGGCAGCGCCGTCCAGGTCGGCGCCTCGGCCGACGTCATCTTCGGGACCGTGGAGTACCTCCAGCGGACCACCTTCGACGCGCCCGCCTTCCGCGAGACGCGCCAGGCGCGCGGGACGCGCCTCCGCGGCGTCACCGGGACGTTCGGGGCGGCCGTGACGGCCCGCTCGCTCACCTCCGACGACGACGCGCTCACCGTCGGCCTCGCGTTCACGCTCCCGACGCGCCTCACGGGCACGCGGACGGTCACGCTCGGCGAGAGCCTCGACCGCGACACCCTCGCCGCCGAGATCTCGGGCTCGTCGACGCTCCCGCTCCTCGCCCGCGGCGGCGTCTCGTACCGCTCCGGCGGCCGGTGGACGGCCGCGCTCGACGCGCTCTACGAGCCGTGGTCCTCGTTCGAGAGCACGCTCCCGGTTGGCGGCTACGACGAATCGGCCGGCGTCGACGATCTCCGCGACCGCGTCCGCGTCGGCGGCGGCGTCGAGCTCGTTCCGGCCGGCCGGAGCCGCAACGCGGGCTTCATCGCGCGGGCGTCCTACCGCCTCGGCGCATACGGCGAGCGCGGCCTCTACGCGCCCACCGACCAGAGCGTCTCGACGGTGGCGCTCACCGGCGGCGTCTCGCTTCCGAACCGGGTGTCGGGTGCCCGCTTCGACCTCGGCTTCGAGGTCGGCACGCGCGGGACGACCCAGAACGCCCTCGTCCGCGACGTCTTCGCGCGCGGCACGCTGACGCTCAACTTCGGCGAGCGCTGGTTCATCCGCCGCCGGATCGACTGACCGGGCGGCGGGAGCCCGGAAATCGCAGGCTACTCGCTCTCGACCCGCCCCCGCCCGCCCGTCGCCTCGACGAAGTGCGCCGCGAGGCCGGCGGCGGCGGATCGCGGGACGTCGAGCACGAGCACGCACCCGTCCGCGCTGAACGTCTGCTCGCGGACGTCCACGCCGGGCGCGGCAGCGAGGCGCATCGCGGCCGACGTGTCGGCGAAGCCGAACCGGAGCCGGAGCGTCGTCCGGACGACCGTCGTGGCCGTCGGAGCGGCGTCGAGCGCGAGCGCGGCCGCCTCGGCGTAGGCCCGCGCGAGCCCGCCCGTGCCCAGCTTCGTCCCGCCGTAGTAGCGCGTCACGACGACGAGCGCGTCCGACAGGCCGCGGCGGTCGATCTCGCGCAGGATCGGGAGCCCGGCCGACCCCGACGGCTCGCCGTCGTCCGATGTCCGCGGGCGCGCGCCGTCGCCAGACGGTCCGGGCGGGCCGAGGCGCGCAGCCCAGCACCAGTGCGTCGCCTGCGGCTCGCGGCCCCGGACGCCCGCGAGCGCGACAGCGACGCCGTCCTCGTCCGTCACCGGGAGCGCCTCGCCGATAAACCGCGAGCCCTTCGTCTTGGGCGCCTCGGCCCGAGCCGGACCGGCGAGCGTGAGGTACGAGTCGGACACGGGCGCACGGTGGGACTCGCCAAGATCGCCCGGCCGGTAGCTTCGCCGCCTCCCCCGCCCCGATGCCCCCGATTCCGCCCGTCGATCCTGCGACGCTCGCCGCGCTCTGCGCCTTCGCCTTCGTCGCCGGCGTCGTGGACGCCGTCGTCGGCGGCGGGGGCCTGATCCAGACGCCGGCGCTGTTCGTGCTGCTCCCCGGTGCGTCCGTCCCGACGGTGCTCGGCACGAATAAGCTCGCAGGCGTGTGGGGCACCGCGGCGGCCGCCGCGACCTACGCCCGCCGCATACCCGTCGACGTACCTGGGACGGCCGCGATGGCAGTCGCGGCGGCCGGCGCGGCGTGGCTGGGCGCGCACGCCGTCGGGCTCGTCAGCCGCGACGTGTTCCGGCCTCTGCTCATCGTCGCGCTCGTGGCCCTCGGCGCATACACGCTCGCCCGCAAAGACTTCGGGGCGCTCGTCCGCGAGGGCATCTCGACCCGCACGCGGCGCGTGGCGATGGTCGCCGTCGGTGCCGCGGTCGGGTTCTACGACGGCTTTTTCGGTCCGGGCGGGGGGGCGCTGTTCGTGTTCGGCCTGGTCGCGCTCGCCGGGCTGGACTTCCTGCGCGCCTCGGCCGCCTCGAAGCTCGTCAACGTGGCCACCAACGTCGCGGCGCTGGCCGTGTTCGTCGCCGCGGGTCACGTGCTGTGGGCGGTGGCGCTGCCGATGGCCGCGTGCAACCTCGGCGGTGGGCTCATCGGGTCGCGGCTGGCGCTGCGCTACGGGGCCGGGTTCGTGCGCGTCGTGTTCGTCGCCGTCGTGGGCCTGCTGCTCGCCCGCCTCGTGTGGGAGATGGCAGCCGGGTAGCCCCGCAGGGCCGGTAGCGTGTCAGCCCTCGATCTCCGTCACGAGTTCGATCTCACGCAGAACGCCCTGGATGCGCATGCACTCGAAGAACTCGCCTGTGTAGACGCAGTCCTTGCCCTCGGTGTGGACCGTCCACGCGTGGCGGGCCGCGCGCTCGGGCGTGCAGCCGGTCGCCTTAACGACCTGAACGATCACGTCGTCGAACGTGTGGACGTCGTCGTCGTAGAGGACGACGCGCCACGGCGTCTCGACGCGGTCCTCGACCGCGACGTCCGTCTCGACGTCGGTGCCTGGGGCTGCCGGGAAGTCCGCGAAGCTCTCGGCGACGAGGCGGCGGGCGTGAGACACGAGGCGGCTCATGTCAGGCCGTCGCCGCGGCGACGCCGCTCTCGCTGTGGTCGCCCGTGGCCGGGACGAGCGCGACGATCTCGTAGTTCTCGGTGACCGGGTTGGCCAGCAGCGCCTCGCAAGCCCGCACGGCGGCCGCCTGCGCCTCCTCGGGGCTGTCCGTATCGAGCATCAGCTCGACGAACTTGCCGGTCCGGACGTCGGCCACGAGCGGGAGGCCGAGCGCGTGGAGGGCGCGGCGGATCGCCTGGCCCTGCGGGTCCAGGATCGACGGGCGGAGCGTGATGCGGACGAGGGCGTGGTACATGTCAGGCGGTCGAGTCTGGGGCCTCCGCCGAAGCTACGGCCGGCGGCGGGTCGGTCGTCGCCACACGGACCGCCCACACGAGCGCGCGGCCGAGCCCGATGAGGAGGTAGATCACGGCCGCGGCGAGGAGCCCGCGCTCCTGCGCCACGATGCCCATCACGAGCGCCGTGAGGAAGCCGACGTAGCGCCACCGGTACGTCCGCAGGTTGTGCCGCGACGGCTGCGGGAGCGCGGGGAACCGCACCGGCGAGATCATAAGCGTCGACAGGCTCACGACGAGAATGATCAGGACCGACAGCTGCGGGCGCGCGAGCACGTCGAACCACCGCGACCCGGCGAACGTGAGGATGAACACGACCACGGTGCCGGCCTGGGCCGGGATCGGGAGGCCCGTGAACTCAGTCTGCTTGGTCCCCGCGGTGGCCTTCGTGTTGAAGTGCGCCAGGCGGACCGCCCCGAACAGGGCGGGCAGGCTCGCGAGGAGGGCACCCCAGAGCGGCCCGAGCTGGTGGAGCCCGAACACGTAGAGCAGGAAGCTCGGCGCGACCCCGAACGAGACGACGTCCGACAGCGAGTCCAGCTCGAGCCCGAACTCGCTCGACACGCCGGCCAGCCGCGCCATCAGCCCGTCGAGCAGGTCGAAGAACGCGGCGAGGACGACCAGCCACGCGGCCGCCTCGAGGCGCCCGCCGGCCGTCTGGATCAGCGAGAAGAACCCGGCCAGCAGGTTCATCAGCGTGAAGAAGTTCGGGACCGCCGCACGGGCGCGGCTGTTGCGCCGCGCGCGCCGCACGTTCAGGTCCACCGGCGACTGGCGGGCGCGCAGGAGCGGGCCGCGGCGCGTACGGGCGGTCGCCATCAGGACGCCCCGCCGGACATCGGGCCCGCGCCGACGGCCGCCTCGGCCGAGGCGTCCCCCGCCGCTGGCGCGCCGGCGGGAATGTCGCCGATGACCGTCTCGCCAGCGACGGTCCGCTGCCCGAGCGTCACCGAGAGGCGGACATGCGGCGGCACGACGATGTCCATCCGGCTCCCGAACTTGACGATGCCGTAGCGCTCGCCGGCCGTCATCACCTTGCCCACGGGCGCGTCGTAGACGATCCGCCGGGCGACGGCTCCGGCGATCTGCTTGAACAGGATCCGGGTGCCGGACGGGTGCCGGATGCCCACCTCGGACCGCTCGTTCTTCTCGCTCGCCTTGGGATGCCACGCGACGAGGTACTCGCCCGGTACATACCGCTCGAACTCGACGACGCCGTCGGCCGGCGAGCGGTTAACGTGGACGTTGAGCGGCGACAGGAAGATCGAGACGCGCTGGCAGGGGCCTTTGAGGTAGAGCGGCTCCGTCTCGGTGACGATCTCGACGACCTTGCCATCTGCGGGGGCGAGGAGCAGGCCCGGCGGGCCGGTCGGCGGCGTCCGCACGGGGTCGCGGAAGAACCAGGTCGTGAAGCCGAGCGCCGCGACGCCGGGGAGCGCGAGGGCGCGCCACGGGCCGCCGAGGGCGAGCCCGAGGGCAGTGGCCGCCGCCGCGACGCCCGCGGAGGCCGCGATCAGCGAGGTCCCTTCTCTGGCAAACATGTCGGCGGGGGCGGTTGGAGGCGTGAACCTACGAACCGGGCGCAGCGACGCCGGGGTGCGCGCGCCGGCGGGGCCGGCCGGCGGCACAAAAAAATCGGGGGGCCTGCGACGAGCGCAGACCCCCCGACGGCGTCCTGGCGTGGGCCGTCACCTCCGCGGGCCTGAGCCCCGGCGGGTGACCGTCCGCGGTGAGTTCGTCCTCGCGACCGTCGCGGGCCGGTTCCGTCCGCTGAGACAGCGTGCGGACCCGACGGCGAGAGTGGTCGGAGGCGGTTGGCCGTTCGTCCCCCGAACGAGTCGGGGGGCGTCGGGCCGTCCTGGCTGGCACTTCCGCGTCGGAACGGTTGAATCGCCACGACCGGGCCGGAGCCCGAGTGTGGCGGTTGTCCCACGACGGCGGACCGTCGTCTGGAGGGGGCCGAAGCCCCATCCGGTCGCACAGTGCGCTCTCTGGTTGACGCCCGTCCGTCCGGCGGCCCGTTTGACGGGGCTGGCCGAGCTGGTCGGGTGTCGGAGCACGTCCGCCGGCGCGTCTCCTGTTGCACGCCGCGTGCCGATGCAGCGAGCCGCATCTGCGCCGCGAGGCGCTGTCGACAGTTAATGACGACCGGGAGGAATCCGGTGGCGACAGCCGGCAAGCCGGCGTCGTCGTGCGCGGGGGATTCCGGTGTGGAAGCCCTCATGCAGCCTGAACTCACCATCACGTCAAAGAGCCCGACCGCCGAAGCGGCCGTGTGCGCTGGGCACGGCACGAGAGTAGGGACAGCCGGGGCACCCCGTCAAGGTGAAGGGATCGTTAAGTTGTCCACCTTTCCACCGTCGTCCACACCCGGTTGCGGCGTGCCCCCTCACGGGAGGTTCACCTTTCACGCCGGAAGTGATTGCAGGACAAGCCAGCGGGCTCCGACGATCACCGCACCACCATACCGCAGGCGGCACCTCCTGCCCCGCCCTTTCTTTTCGCCTCTCCCCTGTATCCATGCGCCGCCTCTTCCTCGCCACCCCGCTCCCACCCGCCCTCGCTGACGAAGCGCGGGCCACGGTCGACGTCCTGCGGTCCGACGCGCCGCGCCGCGACCGCGCCGCGCGGACGGTCGCGGCCATCCTGGCGATGTCCGAGGAGTCGCTGCGGTTCCACTTCCGCGAGCCCCTCGACGCGCTCGGCGTCGGGATGATCACCCGCAAGTCCCTCGACATCGCACTCGACATCGCGCTGAAAGGCATCCGGGGTTCGATCAAGACCGTCGTCAACGGGTTCGACGACGCGCAGCTGCTCCGCGTGGCGGACCTCATCGAGGCGCGCCTCTACCCCGACCCGCACGGCTGACGCCGCCCCCGGAGCGCCGCCCCCGGAGCGCCGCGGACGGAGCGGATTCCGCCCTCCTACCGCCAACCCTGCCTTCCTATCATCCTGAACTTGATTCAGGATCTGCATCTCGCATTTCTCCTCGGACTCGAGAAAACGGAAGGCGGATCCTGAATCAAGTTCAGGATGACATATTCAGAGATCAGGGGCCAGTTCCAAGAATTCCACTTTGGCCGAGGCGCGGGCGACGCGGCGCACGTCTCGTCTTCCCGCCCCTTCCCCGAAACCGCACGGATGGCCCTCAGGACTTCGCTCCCTTCAGGCCGCGGAGGCTGGCGGATGACAGCAGGTTGGTGTCGTACGAGCGGATGCGGCCCGCCTCGGCGGCGTGGCGTTCGAGTGCGAGGCGGATCATGCGGTCCAGCAGCGTCGGGAACGGGACGCCGGACGGCTCCCAGAGGTAGAAGCTCAGCGAGCCCGGGATGGTGTTGATCTCGTTGAAGTAGAGCTGCCCGTCCGCGTCGTCGAGGAGGAAGTCGATGCGGGCGACGCCCGAGCACTCGAAGAGGCGGAAGACCTGGACGGCCATGGCCCGCGCCGCGGCCGTGTCGGTGTCCGACAGCGGGGCCGGGATGAGCCGGTCCAGCGACGCCATGCCGGCGGCCCCGGTGCCGCCCCCCCCCTTCGCGCCGGCCGCGCCTCGCTGCGCGCCGCCTTTCGCTCCGCCCTTCGCGCCCCCGCCGCGCTGGTACTTCTCCTCGAAGGTGAGCAGCGCCTCGCCGGACGACCGGACGGGCTCCTCGAGCACGCTCGCCTGCGCCTCGCGCGGGCTCCCGAGGACCGAGCAGTTGACCTCGCGCAGGGCCGTCACGGCCCGCTCGACGAGCACCTTCTCGTCGTACCGCAGGGCCTCCTCAATGGCCGCATCGAGCGCCTCGCGGGTATCCGCCTTCGAGATGCCGATGGACGAGCCGAGGCGCGCGGGCTTGACCACGACCGGCAGGCCGAGCTCGGCCTCAACGCGGTCCAGCCACTCGGATTCGTAACCCACCCAGTCCGTCTCGCGGAACGACACCCACGGGACGACCGGGATGCCCTGGTCCCGGCAGACGACCTTGGTGAGCACCTTGTCCATGCCCAGCGCGCTGCCGAAGACGCCCGAGCCGGTGTACGGCACGCCGACCGTCTCGCACATTCCCTGCATGGCCCCGTTCTCGCCCGGCCCGCCGTGGAGCCCCAGGAACAGCACGTCCACGTCTACCTCGGCGGCCTTGCGGAAAAGCGTGCGGGTGGTGCCGACGAGGCGCGCGCCCGGCCCGCCCCCCTCGCGGCGCTGGAGCGTGACCTC
>JANPJI010000302.1:0-3769 GCA_031425425.1 Rubricoccaceae bacterium | reverse complement strand
AGCACGACGGTCTTGCCGGCGTGGGCGGACCAGTCGGCGGCGCGGATGCGCTCCCCAGCGAGCGCCGCGCGGCGCGCCGCGGGCGCGGCCACCGCCCCCGAGGCGGCGACCGGCGTCAGGCGCGCCGCGACGAGCATCGGTGCCCACGCCGGCACGAGCGCGTCCTCCGGGACGACGACCGCGACGTGCCGGCCGGCGTACGCCTCGGCATCGAGCGCGGCGACGGCCGCGCGAAAGTCGCGCTCGCGGACGACGAGGCCGCGGTGCATCAGCGGCGCGAGGTCGAGCGCGACGACGTCGAGCGGGCCGACGATCGCGGCGAGGTCGAGGGTCTCGATCGCGCTCTGGGCGACACGGTTGACGATCGGGCCGGCGAGGGCGTCGACGTCGGGCATGGCTACGCGGCGATGCGGTGGCGGACGGTGTGGACCGCGTCGGCGACCTGCGCCACGGCCGCGTCGATGTCGGCGGCAGTCGTCGGGCGGCCGAGCGAGAAGCGGACGGCCGAGAAGGCCTCGTCGTCCGTGTAGCCCATCGCCGTCAGCACGTGGCTCGCCTGCCGGGCGGACGTCTGGCACGCGGCCCCGGTCGACGCAGCGAGCCCGTGGAGGGCTGGCAGCAGGTCGCCCGCGCGAACGCCGTCGAACAGCACGTCCGACGTGTTCGGGAGGCGGTCCGCCGTCTGCGCGACGACGCGGGCCGTGGGGACGGCGGCCGTGAGGGCCGCTTCGAAGCGGTCGCGGAGGGCCTTCTGGCGCGCCGCCTCGGTCGCGAGCCCGCGGCGCGCGAGCATGGCCGCAGCACCGAGGCCGACGATGCCCGGCACGTTGAGCGTGCCCGCGCGGAGGCCGTCCTCCTGGTCGCCGCCGTTGTGGAGCGGTGCGAGGCGCACGTTCGGCCCGCGGCGGCGGACGTACAGCGCGCCGACGCCCTTCGGTCCGTAGATCTTGTGGCCCGAGAACGCGAGCAGGTCCACGCCTGCCGCCTCGACGTCCACCGGGACCTTGCCGACGGCCTGCGTGGCGTCGGCGACGAGGAGCGCGCCGGCCTCGTGGGCGATGTTGGCGATGGCCCGCATCGGGTGGAGCACGCCGGTCTCGTTGTTGGCCCACATCGCCGCGACGGCGAGCGTCCGCTCGGAGAGCGAGGCGCGGAGCTCATCGAGGTCCACGTGGCCGTCGCGGTCCACGCCGAGCGTGGTCACCTCGAAGCCCTCGCGCTCGAGCGCGGCGCACGTCTCGAGGACGGCCTTGTGTTCGGTCTTGAGGGTGACGATGTGGTGGCGGCGGCCGCCGTAGACCTCGCCGAGGCCGTTGAGCGCGAGCGAGATCGACTCGGTGGCCCCGCTCGTGAAGACGATCGTCCGCGGGGTCGCGCCGATGAGGCGCGCCGTCCGTTCGCGGGCCTGGGCGACGGCCTCGTCGGCGGACCAGCCGTAGGCGTGGTCGCTGGAGGGGTTGCCGTAGTGCTCCCGGAAAAAGGGCAGCATGGCGTCGAGCACGTCCTCGGCGACGGGCGTCGTGGCGTTGTGGTCGAGGTAGATCGGGGCAGACATCCGTGAGGGAGACGGTGGACGCCGGGGCGTCCCGGAACACTGGACTTGTGACTCCCCGGTATTACGGCTGCCCGGCGGCGGATGTTGTGGAGAAACGCCGGAGAGGGCTCCGGTCTGTCGATCTCTACGCCCGGCCAGACCGCTTCGGAAGCCCTTCCAGCCTGAAGACACCGTGGCCTATCTTCCGCACCTGTCCTCCATCTCGTTCTCACCGACACACCGATGCTCGTTGCCCGCTCGCGGCGGTTCGCCGCGATCCCGCTCCTGTTCGCCCTCGCCTTCGCCCTGCCCGCCTGCGACAGCACGACGGAGCCCCCCCCGACGCAGGACACCGTCATCGGCGGGGTCAACTTCACGCGCCTCTTCGCCCCGGCGACGGCCGCCGAGGTGCAGGCTGTCCGCGCCGACTGGGCCGCGCGGACGCCCACCGCGTCGGGCATCCAGGTGACGGGGCCGGCCCCGGCCCCCGACGGGTCGCTGCTGTACGTCGTCTCGCACGAGATCACGAGCGGCCCCGGTGCCTCGGGCCGCCACTACGGGTTCGTGCGGATCCCGGCCGGGGCCGTCAACGCGCCCGTGCTGGTGGTCCACCACGGCGGCGACGACGGCATCTTCGCAGGCCTCCCGGACGCCAATGCGGGCGTGCTCGCGATGGCCCAGGCCTTCCCGACGCTGTTCTCGCAGACCGTCCAGGTCTTCCCGACGTACCGCGCGGAGTTGCTCGGGACGCAGGGCTTCGAGGCCGCACTCGGCCAGCCCGTCCTCTCCGGCGGCACGCCGAGCCCGTGGGACTACGACGTCGACGACGCGATGGCACTGCTGAGCGCGGTCCTCGCCCGCGACGAGTTCTCGGCCGCCACCGACGCCGCGCGCATCGGCGCGCTCGGGTTCAGCCGCGGAGGCAACACGGCCCTGCTCCAGAGCGCCCGCGACCCGCGCATCCGGGCCGTCACGCAGTACTACGCTCCGTCGGACTTCTTCAGCGCCGGCATCCAGGCGCTCGCGGGCGGGGTGCTCCTCGGAGACCCGCGCGCGCTCTCCTTCCCCGGCGCGAGCTACCTCAACGAGACGGTCCTCCAGCCCCTCCGGGGCCCCAACGGGACGTACAACGCGAGCGCCGACTACGCCCAGGCGCGCCTCGGCGTCGCCCGCCGATCGGCGACGCTGTTCACGGCGAGCCTCCGCAACGTCCAGGTGCATCACCACCAGGCCGACCCGGTCGTTCCCTACGCGGTCTCCGTGTCGTTCGACGCCGCGGCGCAGGCAGCCCGCCCGCAGGGGGTGTACGAGTTCAACACGTACACCGACGCGCTCCCGGCCGGAGCCACCTACAACCAGCACAATCCGCTCGCGATGCCGGCGAGCCTGGCCCGGACACAGGCGTTCCTCGCGCAGTACGTCGTCAACGCTCCGGCGGCGCGCCTCGTGGCCGCGAACTGACCCAGACCGGGATCCGGAACAAGGCGCGGGCCGTGGCACACGCCGCGGCCCGCGCCGTGCGTTCTGCCTCGCCGCACATCCCTTCTCCGATGCCTCGCCTGGCTTCTGCTCTCAGGTCCGGAATCGCTCTGGCCGTCCTACTCACCACTGCCGGGTGCGACGCGGGCCTGTCGGCGGACTGCGTCGCCGGAACCGAACCGACGTGCCCGCCACCGGCACAGGACGAGGTCGTCGCAGGGGTCAACCTGACGGCCCTCTTCGCCGCGCCGACGGACGCCGAGCGCGACTCGGTGGCCGCGCGTCTCGCACGGACGGGCGGCACCGACGTGCCACGAATCGTCCGCGCCGTCGCGACCGAACTCGCTCCCGACACGGACGCCACGCGCTACGTCCTCCTGGACCTACGAGACGACGACGACCGGTCCGTCGCCTTTGCACTCGCGCGCGTGCCTGCCATCGACGGCGGCCCGGCGACACCGCTCCGCACTCTCTTTCTGCTGCCCGACGCCGCCGGCGACGCCGGCGAAACCGACTTTCTGACCGCGACGACGTCGGCCGAGAGCGATCTGAAGCGGCGGACGGTCCAGATCACGGTCGCTGCGCGGGGTGCCTCGCTCGTCGCCCGCGGTGGCCCGTACACCTCCGACGTCGCCGCGGCCCCCTACCGCGGCGACGTCGTGGACCTGCTCGCGCTCACCGGCCATCTCGCCCTGGTGCCCCGCACGGACCCGACGCACCTCGGCGTCCTCGGCGTGGGCCGGGGCGGGGCGGTCG
>JANPJI010000301.1:0-8547 GCA_031425425.1 Rubricoccaceae bacterium | reverse complement strand
TTCGCGTCCCGTGGGCCGCACCGTCGCTCGCGGCGGTCACCGCTGGCGCACCCGCCACTGAGGAGAGGCCCAACTGGGCGGCGGCGGAGGTCGTCATTCCGGCGGGCACGATCGACTTCTGGCAGGACGGAGGTCTGGTTTCCTATGCCAGCGACGCCATCTACACGATCGAGACCATAGACGGTCGCTCCAGGCTGTTTCGGACGACCTACAGCGGCGTCCGCGAGGAGATCGCCGCCCCGTTCGAGGGGAGCTTCGCTGATCCCGTCTGGGAGTTCGGCCGGCCGGGCGTCGATGTCGTCTTCGGCGGGTGGACCGTGGGCGACCGGCGCTTCCGCTACGACCCGGCTACGCGACGCATGGAGGAGCGGCCGGCGTTCTACAACCCGCCGGACCCCTACGACCACCTCGACGGGCTGACGGCCGAGACCGTGCTCGTCCCGTCCCATGACGGCGTCGAAGTCCCGCTGACGCTCCTCCGGGTGCCCGCCGCGGGGGACGAGCCACGTCCGACGATCCTCAGCGGGTACGGCGCGTACGGGGCCACAGACGACGCATTCTTCCGGGCGGACATTCGTCCGTGGCTCGAAGCGGGCGGGCAATACGCGTTCTGCCACGTCCGCGGCGGCGGCTACTTCGGGCCGGCGTGGCACGAGGCCGGCATGCGAGAGGCGAAGCCCAATACCTGGCTCGACGCCGTCGCCTGTGCCGAGCATCTCGTCCGTGCAGGGCTCGCGCGGCCGGAGCAGATCGGGATCGACGGGGTGAGCGCCGGCGGCGTCTTCGTCGGGCGGGCCATCGAGACGCGCCCGGACCTGTTCGGGGCGGCCGTCGCCGAGGTGGCGCTCGCCGACCTGATCCGGTTCGAGACCGGCAGCGTCGGGCCGGTGAACGAGCACGAGTTCGGCTCGACGGCGACGGAGGCGGGGTTCCGCTCGCTCCTCGCGATGAGCCCGCTCCACCACGTCGAGCCCGGCACACGGTACCCGGCGACGATGTTCTACGCGGCGTACAACGACCGCCGGGTGGCCCCGTGGCACCCGGCCAAGCTCGCCGCGGCGCTCCGCCACGCCGGCGGGCTGGCGGCGCTCCCCGACGGCGACCGGCCCGTCCTGCTCTACGTCGACTTCGAGGCGGGGCACGGGGCGTCGGACACGGTCGCGGCGCGCGAGGCGCGGGCGGCCGCCGTGCTGGCCTTCTTCGCCGACCGCCTCGGGCTCGCGATGCCGTAAGCCGGACAGGCTCTCCCCTGTCTCATTCCGTCCACACGATGCGCCTTTTCATCCGAGTGCCCGCGGCGCTCCCACTCGCGCTTGCACTCGCGGCGTCGCCGGCTACGGCCCAGCCGCTCGTTCCGGCCGCCCCCCGCGTGGATTCATCGGACACGTACTTCGGGACGGTCGTCGCGGACCCGTACCGGTGGCTCGAAGCCTACGACACGCCCGCCGTCCGGGCGTGGTACGAGGCGGAGGACGCCGCGGCGCGGGCCTTCCTCGACGCGCGGCCGGCGCAGGCCCATGTGCTCCGACAGTTCGCCGAAGCTCGCGCCGCACGGACAACCACGCTCGGCGCGTATGTCGAGGCCGGTGGCCGGCTCGTCTACCTCATGAGGCTCCCCGACGAGGAGGGTCCGTCGGTGTACGTCCGCGACGCCTTCGATCCAGAGCGGCTCCTGCTCGCGCCCGCGGCCATCGGCCAGGGTGCCGTCATCGGCAGTGCCACACCGTCGCCCACGGGAGAGCATGTGGTGGTCGGCGCTACCGTTGGGGGCGTCGAGAGCGCGCCGGTCGTCCGGGTCGTCGAGGCGGCCACGGGGCGCGTGCTCGACGAACTTCCCCCGCGCGCCGTGGTCACGGCGTGGCTCCCGGACGGGCAGCGATTTCTGTACGTCGTCTTCCGCGAGGGCGGACCCGACGCGACCGGGGCCGACGTGGCCGGCGGCGCCCCGGTCCTCGTCCACACGCTCGGCGTCGACGCGCGGACGGATCCAGACCCGGTCGTCTTCGACGTGGCCGCCCACGGCGGTGACGCCGCCGCGATCGCGTATGCGTCCGTCCCGACGCCGGAGACCGACCTCGTGTTCGTCGCGTGGCTCACCGAGGCGTCCGACCGGTGGGACGCCACGTTCGTCGCTCCGCTCGCCGCCGTCGAAGCAGGCCGGGACGCGTGGCACCCCGTGAGCGTCCCGGCCGACAGCGTGATCGGCGTGTTCGCGCGCGGCGCACACCTCTACGGCGTCGCGTTCCGTGGAGAGCCGACGGGTCGGCTCGTCCGGCTCCCGATGCCGCCGGACCTGCTCGTTGGCGGCCCCCGGCCGGACTGGACGCAGGCCCAAACGGTCGTGCCGGCGGGCGGAGTCAACTTCTGGATGCAGCCCGGCCGCGTCGCCTTCGCCAGCGACGCGGTCTACACGGTCGAGACTGTGCCGGGGCTGACGCGCCTCTTCCGGACGACCTACGACGGCGTTCGCGAGGAGATCGCGGCGCCGGCCCAGGGCGCGTTCGAACAGCCCGTCGCCCATCCGGCACGTCCCGGCGTCGACGTGGTCCACGGGGGGTGGGCGGAGGCCCGGCGTCGCTACCGCTACAGCCCGGCCACGGGCCGGCTCGACGCGCTGCCCGCGTTCTACAACCCCCCCAACCCGTTCGGCCGGCTCGACGGGCTGACGGCCGAGACCGTGCTCGTCCCGTCCCACGACGGCGTCGAGGTCCCGCTGACGCTCCTCCGCGTGCCCTCGGCGTCGGGGGCCGGGCCGCGCCCGACGATCCTCTACGGGTACGGGGCCTACGGATACACCAACGACCCCTCCTTCCGGGCCCAGTTCCGGCCGTGGCTCGCAGCCGGTGGGCAGGTCGCGTACTGCCACGTCCGCGGCGGCGGCTACTTCGGGGCGGCGTGGTACGAGGCCGGCCAGCGTGCGTCGAAGCCGAACACGTGGCTCGACGGCGTCGCCTGCGCCGAGCACCTCGTCCGGGCAGGGCTCGCGCGGCCGGAGCAGATCGGGATCAACGGGGAAAGCGCGGGTGGGATCTTCGTCGGGCGGGCGATGACGGAGCGGCCGGACCTGTTCGGCGCTGCCGTCGCGGAGGTCGGTGTGGCGGACATGGTCCGGTTTGTGGTCGGCAGCTTCGGGCCGACGAACGTCTTTGAGTTTGGATCGCCCGAGACGGAGGCAGGCTTCGAAGGACTCCTCGCGATGAGCCCGCTCCACCACGTCGAGGTGGGCGTGCGCTACCCCGCGACGCTGCTCTACGCGGCGTTCAACGACGCGCGCGTGGCGCCGTGGCACCCTGGCAAGCTCGCCGCCGCATTGCGCCACGTCGGTGGCGAGGACGCCTTGCCGGACGGCGCCCGCCCGGTCTTGCTCTACGTCGACTTCGAGGCGGGCCACGGGCTGACCGACACGGTCTCGTCGGGGGAGCGCCGGCGCACAGCCGTGCTCGCCTTCTTCGCCGACCGCCTGGGGCTCGCGATGCCGTGAGCGGCGGGGCCGGCGGGTGGATATCTTGCCCGTCCATGTAAGCGCTTAACCCGCCGCCCCGATGCCCGAAACGCCCCTCGCCTGCCCCCGCGTCGCCTACTTCTCGATGGAGTTCGGGCTCGACGACTCCCTCAAGCTCTACGCCGGCGGGCTGGGAATCCTCGCCGGAGACCACCTCAAAGGAGCCCGCGACCTCGGCCTGCCGCTCGTCGGCATCGGCATCCTGTGGCGGCAGGGCTACGTCCGCCAGACGATCGACCCCGACGGGCAGCCCGCCGACACGTACCGCTCGAATCTCTACCCCGAGGACGTCGTGCAGGACACCGGCGTCGAGATCACCGTGCCGATCCAGGGCGACGACGTGCGGGTAAAGGTGTGGAAGACGGAGGCGTTCGGCAACGCGACGCTGTACCTCCTGGACACCGACCTGCCGGGCAACCCGCACCAGAGCACCACGTGGCAGCTCTACGGCGGCTCGCCCGAGGTCCGGGTGGCGCAGGAGATCGTGCTCGGCATCGGCGGCGTCCGCGCCCTCCGCGCGCTCGGCGTCGCCACGGACGTGTACCATTTCAACGAGGGCCACGCCCTCCTCGCGGCCGTCGAACTCGTCCGCGAGAAGACTGCCGACGGGTCCAGCGTCGAGGCGGCCGTCGCGGCGACGCGCGAGGAGGTCGTCTTCACGACGCACACGCCGATCCCGGCCGGCAATGAGACGCACCCGCTCGACCGGCTGACGTACGTCGGCGCTGACCTCGGGCTGGGCGCGGAGTGGCTGGCCGCCCTCGGCGGCGACCCGTTCAACATGACCGTCGGCGCGCTCCGCATCAGCCGCGCGGCCAACGCCGTGGCACAGCTCCACGGCGAGACCGCCCGCGACATGTGGAAGGGCGTCGCCGACGCGCCCCACATCGGGGCCATCACCAACGGCATCCACGTCCCGACCTGGGTGGACCCCGCGATCCTCGACGCCGCCGAATCCGGCACGGACGAGGCGCTGTGGGACGCACACCAGGCCAACAAGCGCGCGCTCATCGCGCACGTCGAACAGGCGACCGGCACACGGCTCGCCGAGGACCGTCTGCTCGTCGGCTTCGGCCGGCGCGCCGTGGGCTACAAGCGGCCGGGGCTCATCTTCGAAGACGACGCCACGGTCGGGCCCCTCCTGCGCGAGGGCCGGCTGCAGCTCGTCTTCTCGGGCAAGAGCCACCCGCTCGACGCCGAGGGCAAGGCCATCGTCGCCGGGCTCGTCGAGAAGGCCCGCGACCACGGCAACAGCGTCGCGTTCGTGCCGGACTACTCGATGGCGACCGGGGCCGCAATGACGCGCGGGGCCGACGTGTGGCTCAACAACCCGCGCCGGCCCAAGGAGGCGTCCGGCACGAGCGGCATGAAAGCCGCCATGAACGGCGTCCTCAACGCGTCCGTGCTCGACGGCTGGTGGCCCGAGGCGTGCCAGGACGGCGTCAACGGGTGGGACATCGGCGGCGGCTTCGAGACCGACGACGAGGCCGTGCTGGACGCCCACGACCGCGCGGCGCTCGTCGAGGTGGTCGTCCGCAAGGTGCTCCCGCTCTACGAGACCGACCGGGCGGCGTGGATCGCGATGATGCGTGCCTCGGTGGCGACGACGCGAGACGCGTTCTCGGTCGAGCGGATGCTTCGGGAGTATGTCGCGCAGCTGTACACGGCCTAGGTTGGTCCCGGGGTGTCATGGCCGTCGCGAGCCCGGTCGCGGCGGCAGCGGCTCCGTCAACCAGCCGGGCCGTTGACGAGCGGGATGACCGTCTCGGCGAACCGCTCCATCTCCTCCATCTGCGGCGAGAACTGGAGGAGCAGGAGGTCGACCCCGGCACGCTCGAAGGCCCGGACCTGCTCGGCGACCTGCTCGGGCGTCCCGACGAGGCCGGACCGGAGCCCGCGGTTCGAGACCGAATAGTCTTCGAGCGAGACCCGCCGTTCGAGCTGGGTGTTCTGGACCCAGTCCTGGTAGTTCGCGTAGCCCGGGCTCCCCGGGGCGACGTCCGTGATCCGTGCGACCTCGCGCCGGGCCTCCGCCTCCGTCGGCCGGCAGACGACGTACCCGGCCGCCCCGTACGTCATCGGCGGCAGACCGAGGGCCTCGCGGCGTCCGCGCATCTCGCCCACCTTGGCGGCGATCACGTCGGGCGGGTCGCCGTGCGTGAGCCACGCGTCGCACGCGCGCGCGATGAGGTTCTTCCCGGCCGGCGACTCGCCTCCGGCGTAGAGCGTCGGGCGCCGGACCGGCTTGGGCTCCATGACGGCCGCCTCGTTCTGGTAGTACGTCCCGTCGTACGTGAACGCCGGCTCGGTCCACATCCCGTTCACGACGTCGAGCCACTCGGCCGTCCGGGCGTAGCGGTCGTCGTGCTCGTCGAACTGAACGCCGTACATCCGGGCCTCGGTCGCCCACCACGACGAGACGACGTTGAGCGAGAGCCGCCCGCCGCTGATCCGGTCGATGGCCGCGGCCTGCTTGGCCGCCAGGGCGGGGGCGTGGAACGTCGGGCGGACGGCCACCATGAGCTCGATCCGCTCGGTGACGGCCGCGAGGGCAGCCGTCGTCGTCCACGCGTCGAGCGACGGAGCCTCGATGCCCTTGATGTCGTTGAGATTGAGCTCGGCGATGAGGACCGTGTCGAACCCGATCTGCTCGGCCCTCTGCGTGAGCCGGCGGGCATAGTCCCACGTCGCCTCCATGCCCTCGTCGGGGACGTTGCGGAGCCAGCCGCCGAAGACGGGGAGCCAGAAGCCGAACCGCATCTCAGGCCCCGGTATGCGTGAGCCCGGCCGCCACGGAGCCTGCCCCGGACCCCGATTCGGGGTCGCCCGACGCGACGAGCCCGGCCTCGCGCTCCAGATAGTCGGCGAGCCGGACGAACGGGTCGAACCCGACGACGCGCGGGGCGTCGGCGACGAAGTTCGAGAGCGCGTTGACATCGTAGTAGTACCGCTGCCCGTCGCGCCGGTCGACCATGTACTCGACGCCGCCGACGTCGATCTGGCAGGCCTCCATGATCCGCTCGACGTCCCGCTGAACGTCGGGCGGGGCCTCGTAGCCCTCGACGCGGAGCCCGTTCTTGGGGGCGTCGACGGCGCAGGCCTGCCGCTCCAGCTCGGCCCCGTCGACCCGCTGGCACACGTCGGCCGGGCAGAGGTCGAACTGGTCCCCGGTCGTGTAGATCCGGATCCCGTAGAGGTAGTGCCGGTCGAGCGTCTCGACGCGCGTGATTCGGCTTTCCTCGGCGAGGACGAACTCCTGGACGAGCGCCGTGGAGTCGACGCCGAGGTCGAGCCCGTCCGAGTCGGCCGCCTCCTGGAGGGCCTCCGGGGTGTCGAACCGGCGGACGCCGGCCCCGCTCCCGCCGATGTTCGGCTTGACGGCGATGGGGAAGCGGAGACCCTCCGCCGCAGCCGGTGCCTCGGACGCCGCGTTGATCACGCGGGTCTTCGGGTAGGGGAGACCGAGACTCTCCAGGATCGAGAGCTGGAGGGCCTTGCTCGTCTCGGCCGTGTACGCGGCTGACCCGTTGACGACGCGGACCCCCTGCCGTTCGAGGTGAGCGAGGTAGGCGTGGGTGTAGAAGATCCCGTTCCCGTGCCCCCGGAGGTACGCCGACGGGCTCATCCGGTTGAAGACGAGGCTGTACGGCGGCGCTTCGGACGGGTCGAAGCGGTGGCGCGTGGCGTCGACGGCGACATACGGGGTGCCCCGTCGGTCGAACTCGGCGAAAAGCGGCCGGAACCAGTCCGGGTGCTCGTAGAAGACGGCGATCGGGAGATCGGGCATGGGCGGGGCCGTGGGTCTTCGGCCGGCTACTCCACCGCGGCGGACGGGTTCTCAGGCCCGGGAGGAAGACCGGTGAAGGCGCGCGGGAACGCGTTCTCTTCGGAGGGAGTCGCGTCCGCAGTCACGTCGGGCACCGGGCCGCGCCCGCTACGCTCACCGTCTTCCTCGCCTCGACGCCCATGCTCAGCCCCGCAGCGCCGGCCCTCTCCGCTGAAACCCTCCGGGCCGACTTCCCGATCCTCGGCCGGACCGTCTACGGCCGTCCGCTCGTCTACCTCGACAACGCGGCGACGACGCAGAAGCCGCAGGTCGTCATCGACCGGGTTCGGCGGTACTACGAACACGAGAACGCGAACGTCCACCGGGGCGTCCACTTTCTGAGCGGGGCCGCGACGGAGGCCTACGAGGAGGCCCGCCGGGCGGCGCAGGCGTTCGTCGGGGCGGCCCACGCCCACGAGATCGTCTTCACGCGGGGCACCACGGAGGCCGTCAACCTCGTCGCCTACAGCTTCGGCGAGGCGTTCGTCGGAGCCGGGGACGAGATCCTCGTGACGGAGCTGGAGCATCACGCCAACATCGTCCCGTGGCAGATGCTCGCCACGCGCACGGGCGCGACCGTTCGGGCCATCCCGATGGACGACGCGGGCGACCTCGTCCTGGACGGCCTCGACAGGCTCCTCACCGAGCGGACCCGCATCGTCGCCGTCACGCACACCTCGAACGCGCTCGGAACGGTTGCGCCGGTCGAGGTCATCATCGAAGCGGCCCACGCGCGCGGCATCCCCGTCCTCGTCGACGCGGCGCAGGGGGCCGTCCACGGCCCGCTCGACGTCCGGGCGCTCGGGTGCGACTTCCTCTGCTTCTCGGGGCACAAGACGTACGGGCCGACCGGGATCGGCGTGCTCTACGGCCGCGAGGACTGGCTGGAGCGGATGCCCCCGTTCCTCGGTGGCGGCGACATGATCGACACGGTCTCGCTCACGCGCGGGACGACGTTCGCCGGGCTCCCGGCCAAGTTCGAGGCCGGTACACCGCACGTCGCCGGGGCCGTCGGGCTCCACGCGGCGCTGGAGTACCTCGGCGCGCTCGGGATGGACGCCGTCGCCGCGGCCGAGGCCGACGTGCTCGGCTACGCCGTCGCCCGGCTCGCGGCCGTCGACGGGCTCCGGCTCGTCGGGACGCCGCGCCGCCGGGCCGGGGCCGTCTCGTTCCTCCTCGATGGGGTCCACCCGTACGACGCCGGGACGGTCCTCGACCG